>NZ_JBQHWS010000106.1:0-12205 GCF_052063845.1 Blautia sp. HCP3S3_D9 | reverse complement strand
AAAAGTGCTTCAAATGAATCTGTAGTGAGTATAACAAAAAAAATTCTGTTATGCACTACGCCTTCTTTTGAAGCACTTACTTAAAAACACTAACATTTATTCAGAAATCTGTGATACAATGATAAAGATGAAAGACAGTGAAGCGGTATATTGTTAACGTTGTTGACTGTTAAGAAAAAATATCTTAACCGAATCAAGTAAGTCCCCTGATTCAATTGCGAATATCCGCTTGACATACACTCTAAAGGAGAGACTATGAAAATAGAAAAAAGATTATGGATTACTCTGTTCGTGTTTGGGCTGTTTGCCATCTGTTTTTCAGGTTGGATTTTCAGCCAGAGTACGACCAGGGAAAAATTGTTCTGGGATAATACGATCCAGTGCGAAACAAAAGAACTGAAAGAAGGAGAAATCAAATCAGAGAATATTGCTCTGCCTGAAGATTTCGATATTCCCAGATCCATCTTATTTAAAACCACCCACACCATTGCAGAAGTTTGGCTGGATGGAGAAAAAATATATGAATACGGAAATGAACCGGATGCTCCGGGATTTATGGAAACACCTGGATGCTGCTGGCACATTGTGGATATTCCGGGAGACAGCGCAGGCAAAAGTCTGGAGGTCAGAATTATTCCGGTATATGAGGGCTATTATGGAAATGAAGTCAGCCTTGTATATGGAACACGAGGCGATTGTATTCTGAAAATCCTGACGGACAGTCTTGGAACTCTGGTAATCAGCTGTGGAATCCTGTTTGCCGCTGTTATCTGCCTGATTCTCTATTGTGGCGCAGCGCGAAGAAAAAGAAGCGACAAGACAGAAGCGAAAATTGAGATTTTTTTAAATCTTGGATTTTTTTCATTGCTGGTCGCAGTATGGACACTGGTACAATGTGGTTTTGTGCAGTTTTTGATTGCGGATGGAAGAACCTTATATTTTGTGGATTATTTTTCTCTCTTTCTTTTCCCGGTACCATTTAATTTCCTGTTATATGATATCTGCAAAAGCAGGTACCACAAAGTTGCATTAGTTTTTTCCAGCCTTTATCTTGCAAATATGGCAGTCGATGTTTTACTTCAGTGTACAGGAATTATTGATATGTCCCGGTTACTTTCTGTAACTCATGTTATTATGGTTGCCAATGCGGTTTACACAGTTGCGATCATTCTTTACGAAGCCAGAAAAAAAGAAAATGATGTAGCCAAAAAATTCCAGTATCCTATGTACGTGGCCATGGGATTTGGAATGGCAGAAATGTTTCTTTATTATTTAAGAAGATTTGAACAGACATCCATTCTGCTTTCCACAGGAACCATGCTGTTTATTATTATGCTGATCTGGATTCAGGTTTCTCAATATTACGATCAATATATCCAGAAACAAAAGGTGATCTATCTGCAGAAAATAGCCAATATGGATATGCTCACAGAAGCCATGAACCGAAATGCTTACGAGAATATGGTGAAGTATCTGGATGAAGGTGAAATAAAACTGCGCACTACAGGTGTAGTACTTTTTGATCTGGATAACCTGAAAGTGATCAACGATAATTTTGGACATGAAAAAGGAGACGAGGCACTGAAACTGTGTTATCACTGTATCAGTCAGGCATTTCAAAATGTCAAGAACTGTTTTCGAATCGGTGGCGATGAGTTTGCGTATGTATTTCACAGTGATGAGAAGGACAGGATTCCGGAACTACTGAAGACACTGGAGCTGATTTTGAAGAAAACAGCGGAAATACATAAGCTGGATTATCCGCTTAGCATATCAGCAGGATATGCCTATTATCAGCCAGATATAGATTTTGACTTTAAAGATATTGTAAGACAAAGTGATACCATGCTGTACCGTCAGAAGCGCAGGAAGAAGATCGCGCGGTCAACTGATCTGGAACATCTGCTTTCCCGTATGGAAAAGCATTCCACAGAGGAGATTACAGATGAGGTAATCCTGCAGGAGAAAAAATATCAGGGAATGCCATTGGATGAGCTTTGCAGCATGATCGATCTTCTGAGTCCGACTACAGATAATTACCCGTATGTGGTTGATTTTCGGACAGATTTTTATTACATAGCAAACCAGGCCCTTGACCGTTTCTGCATTCCGAAAAATAGTTTTCATAATGTAATTTCAAATCATAAAGAATTTGTGTATGGACCTGATTATGAAAAACTGAAAGAGGAATTAGATGATCTTCTTAAAACAGACCGCTGTACTCATAGTATGGAGTATCGATGGCTGGATCTGAAAAAAATGCCGGTCTGGATTCATTGCAAAGGCTATCTGGTCCGCGATGATAACATGAAACCTCTTTACATGATCGGTTGTATCAATGAGATCGGAGAGAGACAGAAGGCAGATAATGTAAGCGGGCTGTTGGGAGAGACAGGCTTTCGGGAGTATATGGACCAACAGGATACTCCTCTGGAAAAAGGATATCTGCTTCGTATTGGAATTGATCATTTTAAGGAAATAAATGATAACTTCGGACAGGAGTACGGTGACTTTGTGCTTAGGAAAACGGCTGATTGTATTTCCGGCTGCCTGTCGGAAGGACAGAAAGTGTACAAGCTTGTGGCAGATGAATTTCTGATCCTGGATGTTTCTTCTGACAAGGTGAGGGATGCAGAGAAGCTTTATGATAAAGTGAGAGAGGCAATAGACAGATTCATTGAAGCTAACAAGTTTAAGGTTATGTATACGGTTTCTGGAGGCATTGTGCCATTTGGGACATTAGGGGGAGACCAGTATTCAGAAGCTCTGAAGCTGACGGATTTTGCTTTGAATGAGGCCAAGAAGCTGGGAAGAAACCGCTGTTATATATTTGACAGGGAAACCTACAGAAAATTTCTTCGGAAGAGGGAGATTACCCAGGAACTGCGGGAGGCTATGCTCAATGGCTGCCAGGGCTTTGCGGCTTTTTATCAGCCTGTATTTGCGGAAGATAAAAAGGTGCCCTATGGAGCAGAAGCTTTAATGCGTTTTACCTCTGAAAAGTTCGGAATGGTTTCACCGGCAGAATTTATTCCGATTCTGGAAGAAACAGGCCTTATTATTCCTGCTGGCCGCTGGATGATGAGAGAGGTTATGGGGAAATGCAATGAAATCCGAAAAGTACTTCCTAAGTTCCGGGTGAGTATTAATATTTCCCAGGTGCAGGCATCCAAGTCTGATGTGATCCAGGATATCAGTGCGGAAATGCAAAAAGCCGGACTGCCGCTGGAAGCCTTGATCGTGGAATTGACAGAAAGTGATCTTCTGGAACAAAATATTAATGAGAAGCACTTTCTCACAGAACTGAGGCGGATGGGAATCAGTCTTGCACTGGATGACTTTGGAACCGGATACTCGAACTTCCATTATCTCAGCGAGCTGAAACCGGAGATCATT
Organism: Blautia sp. HCP3S3_D9; assembly: GCF_052063845.1. Classification (NCBI taxonomy): domain Bacteria; kingdom Bacillati; phylum Bacillota; class Clostridia; order Lachnospirales; family Lachnospiraceae; genus Blautia; species Blautia sp. HCP3S3_D9. Next base: position 8,809 of record NZ_JBQHWS010000106.1, on the reverse strand, counting down.
AAGATTGACCGCTCCTTCACTGTGAAAGCAGTTGCAGATGAACAGGAATATTATCTGCTGAATCAGTTCTGCACCATGATCCATAATCTGGATATGAAGATTTGCATTGAAGGCGTGGAAAATGCTCAGGAATGGCTCAAAATCCGAAAGCTGCGCCCGGAATTTACCCAGGGATATTTCTGGGGGAAACCTTGTGGGTATGAAGAGTTTATGAGAAAATTTATAGAAAGAAAATGAGATGAAGAAAAAAATTTGTAAGTTGTCAGCAGTAGTATTGCTTTTTTTCTCAGGGACTATGGAGATTGGCTGGCGCTTTTTTAACATGGTGGTCTGCTGCAAAAGAGGGGGAAGGAAAAAGGAAAGAAAGAAATGGTTTGAATTATCCCATATCCGGGATAATCACCCCAGAAACGGATATGCAAAGGAATATGAGGAGAGCAGGGCATGGTGCGAGGCTCAGAAGATGCAGGACTGCTATATCAGGAGTGTGGATGGATTAAAACTCCATGGATTCTATCTGCCTGCAGAGAATGCAAAGCGGTTTGTTATCTTAAGCCATGGCTACCGGGGCAGCAGATTTGGTTCCCTGTCATTTATGGCAAAATATCTCCATGAGCATCAGTGTAATCTTCTGTTTATGGAACAGCGATGTTGTGGAGAAAGTGAAGGAAAATATATCACCTTTGGAGCAAAGGAAAAATGGGATGTGCAGCGTTGGGCAATTTATGTGTCCGAAAGAAACAAGGAGAAGCTTCCAATCTATCTGTATGGACAGTCTATGGGGGCTGCCGCTGTACTGATGGCATCCGGATACAGGCTTCCGTCAGAGGTGAAAGGGTTGATCGCAGATTGTGGTTTTCAGTCTATGGAAAGACAGATGCGGGATATGGCTGACAACTGGTTTCATCTGCATTATATCCCCCTGCTTTTGAAGGAAATGGACTGTCTGTGTCACCTTATTGCAGGATTTCGTATGAAAGATGCAGATACCACAGAAGCTATGAAAAGGAATACAAGACCTGTCCTTTTCTTTCATGGAGAGAAGGATACTTATGTGTACCCGAACAATTCATTCCAGAACTATATGCTGTGCAAAGCACCAAAGGAACTGGTCATTGTACAGGGAGCAAGGCATCTGTGCAGTGCCTATGCAGATCCGGAACTGTATCAGCGTACAGTGATGGAGTTTTTTGAGAAATATGATGTCAGTAATTCTGAAAAATAATGTGCCTGTTTTTAACCGCCAAAGGCGATTACGAATGACAACAATCCCTGACCGGGACTTATCAGATGCGTTTTGTTAAATGCATGATAAGTCTCGGTCAATTTTATGTAAAGTGTTCATTAAGTGCTGAGGGTACTGGTATTTGGAAAAAATCTGTGCTATTTTTGTCACGTAATAAAAAAGTAATGTTGTAGCTGCCAGTACATTATTTTTGAAATAACTGTGAGCTACTGAACAAGTATGTAATGTTTTTGTACCCGGGAAAAGAGAAACCGGCGATGGAGGTTAAATAAAGTATGACAAACTACTATCCTTTAACAGCAGCACAGAAAATGCACCACAACTGGATCATGGATTACGGTACACAGCAGGTATCCGGTGTCAGTGTTGTGGCATCTGTACAGGCTGAACTGGATTTTGGATTATTAAAAAAATGCATTCAGATGGAAACAGAACGTTCCGGATGCACCAGAATCCGTTTTACAAAGCCTGATAAAGACGGAAATGTACAACAGTACCTTGTAAAACAGGATCCAAGGGATATCGGATTCAAGGATCTGTCAGGAATGGGAAGCCTTGCAAAAGCAGACGAGCTGATGCAGCAGTGGGCATATGAAACCTTTGACGGTGATGACATTCCCATGTGCGAGTTTACTATGCTGAAGCTGCCGGAAGGATATAATGGTTTCTTTGTACATATGGATCACAGACTGATCGATTCCTGTGGTCTGGTAGTAATGATCGGTGATCTGTTTCAATTATATACCTATTATAAATATGGAACAGCCTATCCGCAGGAACTGGCAGATTTTGAGACAGTACTGAAAAAAGACCTGGCAAAAGCAGGCAACGAGAAACGTTTTGCAAAAGATAAGAAATTCTGGGATGACCAGCTGGATGCACTGGGCGAACCTCTGTATTCTGATATTCAGGGACCGTCCGTACTGGAGGAAGCGAGAAAACGTCATGGAAATCCCGGACTTCGTTCTTCTGACATTGAGATGAAGGATCTGTTTGTAGCAGTTAAGGATTATTATCTGGAGCCGGAACCAACTAAAAATCTGATCGATTTCTGTATGAACCATCAGCTGTCTATGACAAACCTTCTTCTGCTTGGCATCCGTACTTATCTGTCAAAGGTAAATAACGGACAGGAAGATATCACTATCCAGAACTTTATATCCAGACGTTCTACTCATGATGAATGGACTTCAGGAGGAAGCAGAACTATCATGTTCCCATGCAGAACAGTGATCGCACCGGAGACAGATTTCCTTTCTGCTGCTTATGAGATCCAGAATATGCAGAATCGTATCTATATGCACAGCAATTACGATCCGGCACTTATTATGGATGAGATGAGAAAGAGATACAATACACCGGAGCATACAGGATATGAGAGCTGTTATCTGACTTACCAGCCAATGACTGTGAAGGTGGAGAATGAAATGCTTGGAACCATCCGTCAGCATGCAAAATGGTTTGCAAACGGTGCAGCCACCAAGAAGATGTATCTGACCGTATCCCATACAGAAGATGGAGGTATGAACTTTTCCTATCATTACCAGACTGCTCATCTGGAGGAACATGATATGGAACTGCTCTATTATTATATGATGCGTATTCTTTTCAAGGGAATCGCAGAGCCGGATATGAGCATCGGCGAAATTATGGAACTGGTTTAACTAAATCAATATCAGGAGGAAATGCAATGAATCAGGAAATGGAATTTAAAAATATCGTAGCACAGTACAGCAAGGTAGCACCGGAAGAAATGAACAATGAGATGAGATTTCGCGAGGATCTGGGGTTCAGTTCTTTGGATTTTATGTCCTTTTTAGGTGAGCTTGAGGATACCTTTGATCTTGAACTTGATGAGAGCGAAGTGCTGAATATCACAACTCTCGGTGAAGCCTTAAATCTGCTGGAAGAACTTCAGTAATCTTTTTTGGAACAATTGAACAGTTCAGAAAATAATGGGGGACAGATATGCTGATCAGAAATATATTAGAAGAAAGTGCACGTAAATTTGACGAAGTAAAAGCAGTAAAATGGCTCAATAAAAAGGAAATCATGGAAAGAAGCTATGGCGAACTGATGGAAAATGTAGGTTTCACCAGAAAAGGTCTTCTTGCAGAAGGCTTTGAGGGAAAGCACATTGCACTGATCGGAACCAGTTCAGTAGAGTGGATGGAAAGCTATCTGGGAATCATTACAGGATGTACCACAGCCGTACCGCTGGATGCCGCACTTCCCTGTGAGGATCTGATCGATTTGCTTAACCGTTCTGATTCCGTAGCTCTTTTCTTAAGTCCGAAGCTTAGGCCATATCTGGATGCATTTCTTGGAAACTGCCCGAAACTTCAGAAAGTGTGGATGCTTCAGGAAGAGGTAGAAGATGCACCGGCAAAGGCATATGGTATTGGTGAACTTCGAAATGCAGGAAAGAGCGCATCAGCAGATTCTGTCTGCCCGGATGCAGAGGATATTGCGACCATCATTTTCACTTCCGGAACAACAGGAAAGAGCAAGGGTGTTATGTTGACACAGAACAATCTGGCTTCTAATGTTGAGGCAGTAAATATCACAGCAGAACCGGGAACTGCCGTGCTCAGTGTGCTTCCGATCCATCACGCATTTTGCCTGGTTATGGACTGGCTGAAGGGATTCTCTCTGGGTGCAACTCTTTGCATCAATGATTCCCTGCTTCATATGGTAAGAAATATGAGTATTTTCAAACCGGATATTATGCTTATGGTTCCAATGATGATCGAGACGATTTATAAGAGATTGGCTGCCGCTGATCCGTCAATCCCGAAGGCAGTTCTGGCAGAAAAGGTATTTGGTGGAAAACTGCGTATTATCTTTACTGGCGGTGCACATCTGGATCCGTATTATATTGACCGTTTTGCAGAATATGGCGTTGAAGTGCTGGAAGGTTATGGAATGTCAGAGTGTTCCCCTGTTATCAGCAATAACACACCGGAAAACCATAAAAAGGGTTCTATCGGAAAACCACTTGAAAATGTAGAAATCAGATTTGAAAACGGTGAGATCCTGGTAAAAGGAAGCAGTGTTATGAAGGGATATTATCAGATGCCTGATGAGACTGCAGAGACTTTAAAGGATGGCTGGCTGCATACCGGTGACAAGGGGTATATGGATGAAGACGGTTATCTGTTTATCAATGGACGTGTGAAGAACCTGATCATCCTGTCCAACGGTGAAAATGTATCTCCGGAGGAGATTGAGAATAAGCTGGCGCTGAATCCGTTGGTAGGCGAAGTTATTGTGACAGGTGAGGATAATGGCCTGACTGCCCGTATTTATCCGGAGCAGGCAGTTGTAGAAGCGAAAGCATTGGATGCAGAGGCAATTCAAACACAGCTTCAGGCATTTCTGGATGAATATAACAAAAATCAGCCCACTTATCGCCGTATTACAGGACTGGTTGTCCGCAAAAATCCGTTTATCCGCAACACAACAAAGAAAATCAGGAGACAGGATGTCCTGATTGATGAGCCTCTGGAATAAAACAGAGGCTTATATTTTGCGGAAAACACACTAGGATAAAAGTGGAAGCATACCGGATAGAAAAATCTCAGACAGAATATCAGCGATTACTTCCGGTGCCAGATTAAAATTATCCCGGCTCCATTTGTGGAGAACGCCGATAGTACTGCCGATGGCGCAGGTGATCACATAGGAAACTTCTTCCTTTGTATGCCTGTCAGGTCTGGAATTAGATGTAGTTTCTGTAACATAATGATGGAGCATAGTCAGCATTTTTTCAAACAGATCATTTCCATGAGGCGTACTCAAAAGACCGGACAGAAAAGGATTTTCCATAGTGTACCGGCACAGAGTCAGAAAATAGGAACTGCAGATATCCCGGTCATTTTTTGGCTGGAAATTTTCCATCATGGAAAAAACATCATGAATGGTTTTGTCCTCAACTGCAGAGAGCAGTGAAGGGATGTCCTGATAGTGATTATAAAAAGTACTTCTGGCAATACCTGCTGTTTTAGTGATGTCGGATACAGTAATCCTGTCAGGCTTCTTTTCTTTTACCAATTTGAAAAAAGCACCTAAAATGGCCTCGTCAGCCACGGAATATCTTTCATCGGGAATTATATTTTGCATAGCCGTCTCCTCCCGGGAGTCTGTAAGTAATACATAAAGTATATCACAAATCTGACCATAAAAAAATTATTTTTTCCAGGACTTTCCAGAGCCTTTTTCAAACACGCTCTAGTCCCAGAATATGTTCATTCTCTGTCAATTCTTTTACTTTCTGCATAATCCCATATCCACAATTATTGCATGGCAATGTATTTGTCAAGCAGGAAGGTATGTGCTATGATTAAATTGACTATGGAATAATCCGTTATCCGGAGAAGAAAAAAATGAAAATATCAGAGGTACGATGGGAGGATTTTTTATGCGTAGAAGAGACAGAGAAGTAACAGATCTTAATGAGATCATACATATACTTGATTCTGGTAAGGTCTTGCACCTTGGGCTGGTAGATCAGGGAAAGCCATACATAGTTCCTATGAACTACGGTTATGTTATGGAAAATGATAAACTTGTATTTTATGTGCACGGTGCTTTGGAAGGCCGTAAGCTTGACATTATCAGAAACAATTCAGACTGCTGTGTTCAGATTGAGTGTGATGTTCAGCCATTTTCAGGTAAAGTAGCCTGCCAATATGGGTGTAGTTATTATTCTTTTGATGGATTTGGAACTGCGGAGATTGTGGAAGCACCACAAGAAAAAATTAAGGCCATGAGCGCCTTAATGAAAATACAAACGGGTAAGGATTTTGAGTTTAATGAGCGGCTGGTTTCAATTGTCAGTGTCATTCGAATTGAGTGTGATTATTATACTGCAAAGTACAGACCATTACCGGCAAATCCAGTAGTATAAATTGGGAATAATTTGTTATTTGGAGGATAAAAAATGACTATTAGAAAAGCAGAAGAAAAAGATATTCCAAGAATAATTGAACTGTTGGGACAGGTATTGCAGATCCATGCAGATATAAGACCTGATATTTTTATTCCCGGTACCACAAAATATACTGTAAGCCAATTGACAGAGCTATTAGAAAAAGAAGAAAAACCCATATATGTAGCAGTGAACGAGGAAGATGTCTGTGTAGGATATGCATTTTGCCAATTACAGGAACAGCCTTTTTCAACTAATATGGTACCGTTTAAGTCTCTTTTTATAGATGATCTATGTGTTGATCAGCAGGCACGAGGACAGCATAGCGGCGAGAGTTTGTTTGAATATGTAAAAAATGAAGCAAAGCGAATGGGCTGTTATGAAGTGACACTGAACGTATGGGCAGGAAATACTTCAGCGGAAAAATTCTATGAAAAAATGGGTATGAAAACAAAAGAAAGACAGATGGAATATATTTTGGAAAATTGATGGAGTTGCATTGTATATTTGAGAAGTCCATCTTATTAAAACAATGTAAATCAGGCACAAGTTTTGTTTAGGAAACTTGTGCCTGATTTTTACAGTGTTATTTGGAAATTACAGGTGCTTTTGTCCGATGTTTTTAGCGTTGATATAATTTATGATCATGTCTGCTACATCGGAAATACCAAGTTTTCCTGTATCAATAGACAGCTGATACTGGCTGGCGTCTTCCCACTCTTTGCCTGTGCATAATTTGTGGAAAGATGCTCTTTTCTCATCCACTTCCTTTATCAGCTTTGCAGCTTTTTTCTCATTAATACCGTCCCGTTCCATTACACGTTTGATACGGCAGTCTTTATCTGCGTGAAGAAAAACAGTAGTTGCCTCAGAATCATTTGCATAAATCGCTCCTGAACAGCGTCCGATGATTACGGCAGGTTTTTGCTGCGTAAGTTCACGTATAAGTTCAAAAGATTTTTCCATTGGATTGCTTTCTCCGTAGCTTAGAGCAATGCTGTAGAGCAGGCTGTTTACAGCTTTTTCCTGGAAAAATTCTTTGTTTTCGTCAAGCTTTCCAAGTTTTTTTGCTTCTTCTTCAAGCTTCTTTCTGTCATAGAATTCCAGTCCAAGTCTGGAAGCCAGTTCTTTTCCTATTTCATGTCCGCCGCTTCCGCACTGTCTTGCTATTGTAATAATCATATCCCATGCCTCCTGTGCAATGATGTCGCATTTTATTTACTGTCAAAGTACTTTTTCGGAATTATTATACTCAAAAAAATTGAAATGTATATGCCAAAATCTACTATAAATTGCCTTCACAAATCCTGATATTCTGGTACTTATGGCAAATTGGTCTGACAAATATCTGCTTAATATAAACATTCGACAAATACCTCATATTGAGATATGATGAGAATTGTGGGAGCTGCTTTGCAGCGGAGCAATTCGTAGATATCAAGTGCTTTCCCTTTGTCCAATTTCTTACAGGATGCACGTTTGTAAAAACAGACAGCTCTTCATCTAGGATGGTATTATTACAGATTTTCGAAAAATTAATCTCCAGATCATCGTATATATGTGCCTTTACAGTATCTGAAGATGAAAATTACGGAGGATTGTATAATATGCTGATCGTAGACAAATTTATGAAAACACCAAAATCCTTGCATAAACATTGATTATTATATGATGTGATAAAATATTCACAAAGGAGAACTTATGGAATACAAAAATCAAACAGAAAATCGTGCATTTCAGGAAATGTTGCAGGCAGCAGTAAAACGGCTGCAAAATCGTTCCGGAGAGGATATTGCTGCAAAAAGTGGGGCTGTTTTTCATAGCAGTCGAAATGTGCTTGAAGTACTGAGTTTTTATGAAGTGATTGAAATTCAACTCCCTGAGTTTCGTATTAACTCAGACATGGACGAATGGCATTATCTGACATTGATGCATTATCTGGATATGGCCGATGGAACAGAAGGTTCACAGAAACTCATTACTTTTGGTAACCTGAAAGATGGATTGATCCGAGGAACTAAGTTTGACCGGACAGCAGAGCAGAAACTGGAAAAACTTTTGCAGGACAAAGATCCTGAAAAAATTAAAAAAGCGTGTACAAGTCTGGGTGCAGAATTCACAGAGACAAAGGCGGATCTGTGTGCTGTTTTTCCAGTTCTGCCAAGATATCCGGTAACTTTAAAGATATGGTTTGCGGATGAAGAATTTCCTGCATCTGGAAAACTATTTCTTCAAGATCATGCCGATCATTATCTGAGTGTAGAAGATGCAGTAACAGTTGGAGAAATTTTGTTGCAAAAATTATCGGAAGCATTTTCTTCCCTCTGATCATGGATCAGAAAACTTTCCAGCCCGGATTTGATAAATTTGTCGATTACTGTCTGAATCTGTTTCCAGCCATTACAGTGATTGCGGAGCATCAGTCTGTTGATGGAAAGGCAGCCATTCATTTGAAAATAAAAAACCGATTCTGCCTGTTCAAAGGTCAGGAGGCTGTGTGACATAAGCCAGGTCACATAGCCTTCTTTTGTATTTTCTGCTATTTTTTTCAGAAGAATAGGGGCAATTGCATCATCCAGAAACAGTGCCCTGTATCTGTCTCTTATACACATCTGACGGTGCCGACCACCTAC
>NZ_JBQHWS010000105.1:0-12406 GCF_052063845.1 Blautia sp. HCP3S3_D9 | reverse complement strand
AAGTGAAGCTCTTTTTTCATTCACTTAATAGGTGAAAAGCAATATTCAGTTAAAATACTGTAACTATGTGGCTTTCGGCCACTTTCACGGCATTGCCGTGAATAATCTAGGGTAATTTATTAATCAATTATAAGAAGCTTCTAATTATTAATTTTTTTTAATATTCTGCTTCCTATATTTCTGCGGACTGCATCCCTTAACCCGTGAGAATACCTTAGCATAGTAATTAGAGTCCGTAAATCCGGACTTCTGCGCGACGTCCATAATACTGTCGCCGGAACTGAGGAGAAATTCCAGGCTTCGCTCTACTCGGTATTCCTGTAGGAAGGTAAACAGGGATACGTTCATGTAGCGCTTGAACAATCGGCTACATTCACTTTCGCAGAGATGAATTTCATCTGCGATATCTTTCATCTGGATCTTGTTCATGTAATTGTGTTCCAGGTAGTCCATGATCTCACGCATGCGGTTTCGTTCCAGTTTGCTGTGCTCAGTGTATGGAATATCTTCCGGGAGGTTCTGGAGCATACAGCGCCACATTTTCTGCAGAGTACCTGTGATGTCTAGTTCATAGAAATCTTCTTTTGCTTCGTATAAACGTATAATTTCTTTTACACAGTCTGCAAAATAACTATGCCATGGCTGAGAGTAGTCGATGTGTATGGCAGGAAGCGAGAAATTTTGCAAAAAAGGTTCTACATATTTTCTGCGCAGAATACTCTCATAAGAACCGTAGATGATCTTGGGCAGAAAAGTAATGGAAACGTACTTTCCATCCTGCATATCTTCCATGAATCCGGCATGAAGAACATTGGCATTTCCAAGCAGGATATCGCCGGTTTTCATATGGTAAGTACACTGGTTTACTTTATAAAGAATCTGTCCATCCAGAACAAGGGTGATTTCCAGTTCTGGGTGCCAGTGCCATAAGAAAGAACCGGATTTATATCCGGAAAGCTTTTCATAGCTTACCAGAAGTGGGAATTCGTCGCTGCCGTGTTTCTTTAGCTCTTTCTGGGAGCCATCGGTTATGATCTCTGCCATTGCGTGTCCTCCAGTTATGAAAATTTCAGAATATAATAAATGCGAACGATAAGATAAACTCATTGTACACTTTTATAGCAATAAACGCAAGATTTTACTATTTTCTCCCCAAATTATCATGGATTTTTCTATTGTAGTAATGTATACTGAATTTCAAGAGTGTGACCGTAATAAGGCTGCTCCCAAACTTTCATACACATATTCCCGTTTGCCGCCGGAGTTTATGCAATGCCACTGCATAACGGCGGTCAGGCCGGAAAGAGCAACGGAGGATTTTTACAATGAATATTCCAAATAAAAATGAATTAACACGTATTTACGGAGAGGCAGAGAGATCAGCAGCACGTTTTCAGTCAGTAGCTGATCACTTCGCAGAAATTTACCATCATGATACAGCAGAATTCTTCACAGCACCGGGAAGAACCGAGATCATTGGAAACCATACAGACCACAATGGCGGACGTGTTATCGCAGGAAGTATTGATATGGATACTATTGGTGCGGCTTATCCGAACAACAGCAGCGTTATCCGCATTACAAGTGAAGGATATGACAAAGAAGTTGTTGTAGATATTGACAAGCTTTCCAGCGTACCGAAAGCTCAGGGAACCGTATCTCTGGTAGCCGGTATGGTAGAGGCAATTCAGAAATTCGGTTTCAAAGTATCCGGATTTGATGCTTATGTGACAACAAACGTGATCCGTGCAGCTGGTGTAAGCTCTTCTGCATCTTTTGAAATGCTTGTATGTTCTATCATTAATTATTTCTTTAATGACGGAGCAATGACATACATCAATTATGCAAAAGCCGGACAGTATGCTGAGAATGTATATTGGCTGAAAGCTTCCGGATTAATGGATCAGCTTGCATGTGCAGTAGGCGGCCCGATCCTTCTTGATTTCTCTGACAGAGAGAATCCGAAATATGAGAAAGTAAACTTCTCTTTCCATGATTACAACCATCACCTTGTAATCGTTAATACAGGAAAAGGTCATGCTGATCTGAGCGCAGAATATTCTGAGATCCCGATGGAAATGAAAGAGGCAGCAAAGGCAGCAGGAGCAGAACTTCTCTGTGAGACAACTCTTGATGATGTCCTGGCAAACATGGATAAGATTGAAAATGACAGAGCAATCTTAAGAGCAATCCACTTCTTCAAAGAGAATGAGCGTGTAGAAAAGGCTGCAAAAGCTGTTGAAGAGAAAGACGGAGAAACTGTACTGAGACTTCTCAGCGAATCCGGAAAATCTTCCTGGGAATTACTCCAGAACTGCTATCCGATCAAAGCATTTACAGAGCAGAAGATTTCCGTTGCACTTGCTCTTACAGACCTCTTCCTTGAGAAACTGGGCAAAGGTATATGCCGTATCCATGGAGGTGGATTTGCAGGTGTTATCATGTGCGTAGTACCGGAAGAGGAGACAGAGAACTATGTTTCTTACATTTCCAAGTTTGCAGGAAAAGAGAATGTATATCCGATGAATATCCGTGCGGTTGGTGCTGTACATATTGAACTGTAATCTGAATTATAAGGTTATTATATATGCTTATAATATATGCAGGAAATAAAGCAGAAAACAGGGCGTGATGCTTTGAGTACAGCATATTTTGGGACAATGTACAGGAACAGAGATATAAATAATTGCATACAGAGGTTTAGAGCGTGTTTGAAAAATCATTCCCGCAATCTGCACGCCCCACTTTGCGGTATATTTTGCCCGAATTCGGTTGTCGTAGCCCGCTACGACGCCCTCATCCGAACAAAATCTCCCACAAATTGTGACGCACATCTTGCAGAAAGCCTTTTTCAAACACGCTCTAGTTGTAACTGATTGAAGGGTATCGGTTATTAAAAGTCCAGAGTAGAAAGTAGCTTAAGTATATGTATGATTCACATGTATTTGAACTGCTTTCTTTTTTCTTTTCAACCTGAAAATTCTGTATTATAATTATAATAATTGAGATAAAAGGGATGGGAACGTTATACTTTCATAGTGAACAGGATATGGATTTCTGATCCGGATGAGGGGATAAATAAATGAAACAAAAAAAATGGACGATGCGGACTGCTCTGCTTGTTTTATGTATCAGCAGTGTAGTGTTTGCCCTGTTGCTGCAGACTTTCCTTTTTCACCAGTCGCTGCGCAGGCAGATTCGGGCAGAGAGTATATCGGATCATGAAATATCTTTAAATAAAATGCAGACAGATCTGTCTAATTTTATTCATACAATACGAGGAGAAATGCTTACGATCTACAGTGAACAGGACCTCACCAATGCCATGCGGGATGCCGCAGAACAGGATTCCAGTATGAAAGAATATTACTGGAGAACCTGGTATATGGCAAGAAAACGATTCACAAAAGAGGATCAGGTTCTTGCGATGTATCTGTATGATACGAGAGATAAGCTGATCAGCAGCTATCGTTACAATTCTGTTACTTATCCAAGAGATATTTATAAAGCAGACTATGATGACAATGCAGACAGGGTTTACAGTTATGTACATGGTGACAGGACAGACCTGATGATTTCCGGTTACCACAATCCTGAGGCGAAGAAAGACATTGTCCGGTTTGTTTTGAAACTTCATAATTACGATGCAGACCGAAGCAGTCTGGGATATCTTGTATGTGATATTAACAGTGTAGCATTTACTTCAATTATGGCGAAATACGTAGATGTGGATCAGGTATGTCTGTGGCTTCAGCCGCTGGATGACAAAGTAATCGCAATGACCGGGCAGGCATCGGAGAGTCAGAGCAGAATCCAGAAGCAGCTTTCAAAAGTGATCCAGGATTATTATCAGGCTAATGAATTGCAGGAAGAATATGATGGAAACTATCTGATCCAGGTTTCTCAGGAGAATTATAATCTGGAAGCATTTGTGCTTGTTTCACAGTCTCTTCTGACTGTAGCACAGAAATCTTTGATCCGAACGCTTCTTATTATAATGGCAGCGATGATCGGAGCTGTTGCGGTACTGGTTCTGTTTGTGTCGCAGTGGGTGACAAAGCCGGTGGAAGAGATGAGCAGCACTATAACGCAGATCAAGAACGGAGAGAAGCAGCTGCGTGTGCAGCCGGTCGGATGGTCCCAGGAGCTGACCACGCTGGGAACAGAGTTCAATGAGATGCTTGACCGCATGGAAGTCATGGCACAGGAGGAACTTCAGCATAAGATGCTGGTAGAACGTACGGAGTACAAAATGCTCCAGGCGCAGATTAATCCGCATTTTCTTTATAATACACTGGATACAATGAGTGGGATTGCAAATGCACAGAACTGTCCGCTGGTAAGTGGAATGTGCCGTTCCCTGTCAGCGATTTTCCGTTACAGCCTGAATATGACAGATGAGCTTTCTACTCTTCAGAATGAGATGGCGCATGTAAGAAACTATCTTTATGTAATGGATGTAAGAAATGGTTCGACGATTGCTTATGATTATCAGATTGACAGTGACACGCTTCAGGATCCGATGCCACGTATCTGTATACAGCCGGTTGTGGAGAATGCCCTGACGCACGGACTTAGAAATGTGCGGCGTAAAGATAAGAAGCTGCTGATCCGTTCCGAGCATGTCGGAGAGAATCTGGTAATTACAGTTCAGGATAATGGAGCAGGAATGGATGCGGAGGAAATGAACTGCCTGCTTGAACAGAATGATATGAAGCGTGTGGAATCCGGTGTTTCCATTGGAATCCTGAATGTTAATGCACGTTTGAAGAAGCTTTTTGGAAAAGAATATGGATTACATATTGAGAGCACGATTGGAGAAGGAACGACAGTAACGATTACAGTTCCGGCGGTTTCAGAGGATAATGCCGTACATTCTGACAGTAGTGCAGAATGAGTTACTGTTCACACGCTACTATTCCGCAAAGTGTATTACTGAGAACGGAGTGAACAGTAATCGGAATGAATCTGGGGAAACGGCAGATTTTGAAATCAGTATTATAAGGTAGACAGAGATTACAGATGATAGAAACAGGAGGGAATATCATTGAAATCCATGAAGTACAAAGTTCTTGCGGCAGATGATGAATTCTGGAGTCGCGAAAATATCCGCAGCCTGATTCCATGGGAAGAATATTCGCTGGAATTCCTGGAGCCTGCCTGCGACGGAGAAGAAGTTCTTGAGCGCATTCCTGAGGAGAAACCGGACATTATTCTTACAGATATTAATATGCCATTTTTAAGCGGACTGGAATTACTGCAGCGTCTTCAGAACGAGTATCCGAATATCGTAACAATTGCTATCAGCGGCTACGATGATTTTGATAAAGTAAAAGGTGTATTTGTATCCGGCGGTCTGGATTATCTTCTGAAACCAGTGGGAAAAGAAGAACTGGTCAAAGTTCTTACCAAAGCACTGGGGGTCCTGGAAGAAAGAGAAAACGCAAAGAAGCATGATGAAACCAGCAGGATTCAGGAACATAAGCTTTCTTCATTTCTGGAGGACAGTGAATATTCAGCATTGCTTTCCGGAAAATTATATGGACAGTCTGCGTCTCAGACTCATGTATCCAGCACGAATACATTTTCAGAAGTAGCAACTCTGATGGTTAAATTTTATAATATTGCGGAAATCGCAGAGCAGTTTGATCACGATAATCTGCAGATGTCATGGAGTATTAAGTCCAGACTCAGAGAATTGACGGGAACGGACGGAAATGCGATTATTTTTAACAACAGTAATAAGATGAGTGAGTTCCTGATCGTAAAGACAGCAGATGCAAAGGAACTCAGAGCTCTTGCAGAGAATATTCTGAAGGAATTTCCGCTGGAAGAATACGGTCCGGTTTCAGTAGTACTTCATGAGCAGACCAGTTCGCTGGATGATATCGGCACCGTTTACAGAGAACTGATCTCGACACTTGTTACCCGTCCATTTAGCAGGAGTCATTGTATTCTGTCCTGCCCGGAGGAGAAAAATACTGCTGAAATGCAGACTATCGGGAAGTCAGCGCCTGCTCATATGGAGACAGAACTGTACCATTTACTTTCGACAGGACAGAAATCGGAGACAGAGAAACTGATATTCAGAACCTGTGATTTTAAACATTGTGATGATGGTACCTGGAGTTATCTGGATATGAAACAATATGTCGGCAGGATAACGGGAATCCTGTATCGATATGTACAGGAGAAGTGTCCGAAGCTTACGGCGCAGGCAGAGGAAGCTATGGATAACATTGATTACTATATGAAGTGTCTCAATGCACCGTCTCTGTTTGCTTCGTTGAAAATTCTGCTGGACAGCTTATGGGAGAGTGGAGATGATAAGTGTTCCGATTCCAGTTCTGTTGTACAGCAGGTAGAGCAGATCCACAGATATATTGAGCGTTCTTATCATGAGAATATCACACTTACAGCTCTGGCAGAGCAGTATCATATGGATGCAAGCTACCTTTCCAGGATTTTCAGCCAGAAGTATGGAGAGACTATTATTGCATTTCTCACCAGAATCCGAATGGAAAAAGCAGCAGAGCTTATGAAAGATCAGGATAAGAAACTGGAGACAATTTCGTTCCTGGTTGGCTATGATGACTATAACTATTTCAGCAGGGTGTTCAGAAAGAAGATGGGATGTAGCCCGAGAGAGTATCGAAATAATCTTGCACAGTTATAATTGAAGTTATAATTAATATGGAAGAAACTCAGACAGAAGTCCTTTGTATTGCAGTTCTTATTGAACGGATACAGGGGACTTTATTATACAGCTAATTGATGGCAGATAAAGAAGCAGACCATACAAGTTACTGGCATTTTGCCTAACTTGTTCATATTTTGTCCAACTTTTATATACAAACTGGTCAAGAATGTGCAACAAAATTTTCCAAATATGTCCTAACTAACCAAAGCTGAAATATGGTTTAATATAGTCACAGAGGAACGGAGAGCTCGGAACAAAACTTCCGTTCAAAAAAATCAAAAACCAAATTTTTTCAAGGAGGGTTTTACAACATGAAAAAAAGAATGAGAAAAGCAGTCGCTATCGCAGCAACAGCAGCAATGGTTGGTTCATTACCAATGGGTGCAGTAACAGCACAGGCAGCCGATGACGACATCACAATCGGCGTATCAATCTGGAGCTCCACAGACGTACTTGGAAGCCAGAGTAAAAAAATCATTGACAAAGCAGCGGATGCTCTTGGTGTTAATGTAATGTATGTTGACCAGGGCCACGTATCTGAGCAGGTTACAGCTTCTGTTGAACAGCTTTGCGCAGCAGGATGTAACGGTATCGTAATCTGTAACTCTGCAGACTCCGAAATGACATCTGCCATCCAGACCTGTGATGCAAATCAGGTTTACCTTACACAGTTCTACCGTATCATCTCCGAAGAGAACAGCCCTGAAGTATATCAGACAGCATGCAACTCACAGTATTATCTTGGTGCAGTTCATGAAGACGAAGTAACAAACGGATATACACTGGTTAACCTGCTTCTTGAGAACGGTGACAGAAACATCGGCCTTGAGGCATGGACAGTTGGTGATGCTACATTCCAGCAGAGATGGACAGGTTACAAACAGGCAGTTGACGAATGGAACGAAGCTAATCCTGATGATCAGGCAACAATCACAGAGCCTGTATACGCTAATACATCTTCCGAAGAAGGTGCAGCAGCAGCTCTTTCCCTTTACAACTCCAATCCTGATATGGACGCTCTGATCGTTGCAGGTGGCGGCGGTGACCCACTTGTTGGTTCCATCGGTGCTCTGGCAAACGAAGGACTTACAGGAAAGATCGACGTTGTTTCTACAGACTTCCTTGATGACCTTGGCGAGCAGCTTCAGTCTGGTGGAATGTTTGCTGAATCAGGCGGACACTTCTGCGACCCGTTATATGCATTCCTTATCACATATAACGCAATCAAAGGCAATTATGTAAAAGATGAAGGATCCTTCGGATACGAAATCCAGTTCCCATATCTGTATGTATCTTCTTCCGAAGACTATGAAAACTACAAGAAATACTTTGTAGATGATGATCCATATACAGACGAAGAACTCGTTGAATTAGCTGGATACAGCTTCGACGATCTGAACAAAGCTGCAACATCACTTTCTATCGACGATGTTATTTCCCGTCACAGCAACTAATATGACAAACTTAAGCTCCACTGCCTTTCCTCCAAAAGGCAGTGGAGAATTAATTAGAGGTTATGATTAGCGCCCGCCTGAAGCAAAAGGCCAAACCTGATAAAGTGTCTGACCTCCTGCTTTTGGCGGGCGAAGAAATGGATAAGGAGAATGGTTATGAAGAAACTCAAACAAAGCCAGTATTATGGAATCGGCATTCTGATTCTTATGCTTGTAGTTTTCTGGGCAGTATTCAAAGTGCTTGCACCAACTACTTTCGGTTCCCCTGCTAAACTGGCTACTTACATGAAATCAGCATTAATTTATGCAGTTGGCGGATGCGGCCTCTATTTTATCTGCGTAATGGGACCTTTCGATATGAGCGTTGGTGCCAATATCGTACTTTCATCCATTGTCGCCTGCAACGCAAGTGAGAAATTCGGTTATGCCGGACTCATCATTGCACCGCTGATCTGCGGTACGATCATTGGTCTCATCAATGGTATTGTTTATATCAAATTACATATCTCTTCCCTGATCGTTACATGTGCACTGTCCCTGATCTATGAGGCATTCAGTGTATATGCGACGAACGGAAAGAACGTAATCCTTGCTACAAATTACAGAGCATTTGGTGATTATCCGGTCAACCTGATCCTGGCACTGATCGCATATCTGCTTTGCGCATTCATTCTGAAATATACAAAGATCGGTACTTATACCTACGCCATCGGAAGCAACGAAGTTGTTGCAAAGAACATGGGTGTAAATGTCCCGAAGTATAAAATCGTAGCATTTACTCTTGCAGGATTCTTCTTCGGACTTCAGGCAATCCTGACAATCAGCTTTGGTACTTCCATGACATCAGCCTCCAACCTTTCCTCAATGAGCCGTAACTTTACTCCTCTGATGGGAACATTCTTTGGACTGGCATTTAAGAAATACGGCCATCCGGTTATCGCAATCGTAATCGGTGAAATGATCATTCAGCTTATGTTCAACGGCTTCGTTGCACTTGGTGCTCCGACTACTATCCAGAACGTAGTAACAGGTGTTGCTCTGCTGGCTATCGTTGCACTGACAACCAAACCGGTTAAAGGTCTTGTAGTAAAATAAGGAGAACGATTATGGGTGAAATATTATTAAGAGCAGAAAATATTGATAAACATTTTGGCATCACACACGCCCTGGACAACGTTTCCTTTACCTTTAATAAAGGTGAGATCCACGCACTGATCGGTGAAAACGGTTCCGGTAAATCAACACTGACTTCCTGCCTGACAGGTATTTACCAGAAAGATTCCGGTAAATTTATCCTCGAGGGAAAAGAGATTACCGCAACTAACCAGGTTGAAGCAAACCATCAGGGTGTAGCCATCATCGTACAGGAGATCGGAACACTTTCCGGACTGACTGTAGCAGAGAACATTTTCCTTGGAAACGAGGATCAGTTCACAAAACATGGTATTAAAAATACCGCAGCAATGAACAAGAAAGCCCAGGAATATCTGGACAGCTACGGATTCAACTATATTGATGCAACAAAAGTAATCGATGATTACAACTTTGAGGATCGTAAGTTAGTAGAAATCGTAAAATCTACTTACTTCAACCCGAAGGTATTGGTTGTAGATGAGACAACAACAGCACTTGGACAGAAAGGCCGTGAAGAGCTTTTCAAAGTTATGCATAAAGTCCGTGACACAGGAAACTGCGTAATCTTCATTTCTCATGACCTTGAGGAAGTTATTGAACAGTCTGATAACATCAGCGTACTTCGTGATGGTGTCAAGATTGGTTCTATCACAAAAGAAGAAGCAACTCCTGACAGACTGAAAGCCTTGATGGTAGGCCGTGAGATTGGTGACAATTATTATCGTACAGATTACGGCGAACCAATTTCCAAAGAAGTGGTTCTTTCCGCTAAGAATGTAACAGTAAAAGGCCAGATCGAGAACCTGAATCTTGATCTTCACAAAGGTGAGATCCTTGGTATCGGAGGACTTTCCGAATGTGGTATGCATGAAGTTGGTAAGGCACTTTTCGGAGCTTCCTATTATCGTCAGGGAACCGTAACTCTGGGTGACGGCACTCCGATCAATTCCATTCCGGATGCCATCAAACACAGCATTGCATATGCTTCCAAAGACCGTGATAACGAATCTCTGGTCATCAATGATACAATTGGAGACAACATCTGCCTTCCATCCCTTGAGGATCTGAAGACACATGGATTCCTTCGTGCAAAGACCATGAATGAATTTGCCAATAAATTTGCAAAACAGATGAGCACAAAAATGACAGGCGTTGACCAGTTTGTATCTGCTCTTTCCGGTGGTAACAAACAGAAAGTCGTTCTTGCACGCTGGGTTGGTAAAGACTCCGATCTGATCATCCTTGACTCCCCTACACGTGGTATTGATGTCAAAGTTAAAGCTGACATCTACGCCATGATGAACGATATGAGAAAAAGAGGAAAATCCATCATTATGATTTCCGAGGAAATCATGGAACTTCTGGGTATGGCAGACCGTATCCTGATCATGAAAGACGGCAAGATCAATGGTGAATTCCTTCGCTCTCCGGATCTGAAAGATACAGATCTGATTGACAATATGATTTAAGGGGGTAAAAAAATGAGTACAACAAAAAAATCAACTGAGCAAGTACCATTTCTGGAACGTCCCATTGTGCGTACGATTCTTCCTATCGCAGGATTCGTGATCATTTGTGTATTATTTGCAATCCTGACAGACGGCAGACTGTTTCAGCCGAAAAATATATCACTGCTTCTGAGCCAGTCATACATGCTGCTGATCTCATCCATCGGTGTGTTCATGGTAATGACAATGGGCGGCCTGGATTTCTCCCAGGGTTCCATGCTTGGTGTAGCTTCCATCGTAGTTTGCTATCTTTCCCATTACAACATGGTTCTGGCAGCACTCGGCGGTGTGGTAACAGGCGGACTGATCGGTCTGATCAATGGTTACTTCAATGTTAAGAGAAAAATCACAAGCTTCATTGTTACAATCTGTACTATGTACCTGTTCCGTGGAGTTTGTGCTTATGCAACAACAAACTCACCTGTTTATGCAGTAAGTGATATTTCCAAATACAACACACTGCCATTCATGCTTACTTTCACAGTGATCATCTTCGTAGTGGCATATCTTGTATTTACTTACACAGGTCTGGGCTCCAGACTGAAAGCAATCGGTGCAGGTGAAACAGCAGCAAGATTCGCAGGTATCCGCGTAGAGACTACAAAGATCCTCGTATTCGTGGCAGCAGGATGTATCACAGGACTTGCAGCATTTGTAAATGCCATCAAAGTAGGTTCCGTTACATCAACAGCCGGAAACCAGCTGGAAACACAGATCATGATCGCTCTGGTACTTGGCGGAATGCCTGTAAATGGCGGTGCAAAAGTAAGATTCTACAACATCATCCTCGGTGTTATGACCTACAAAGTACTTTCCAGTGGTCTGGTAATGCTGATGATGCCAACCCAGTTACAGCAGCTGATCCTTGGTGTGATCTTCCTGATCGAAGTAGCAATCTTCAGCGACAGAAAGACTGGTATGATCGTTAAATAATCATTATCATAGTTTACAGACTATATGGTTATTGAACTTCCGCCATATAGCTGACATAATCTTATTACTATACTTACATAAAATCCCCGGCTTTCATAGAGGTAGAACTCTGTGGGAGTCGGGGATTTTTGTATTTGGAGATTTATCTTTTGTATAAAAAATTCTTAGAGCTGAAGAAAATCTATATATTAAACCTCATTTCGTATTTCATTTACAAGTGCCATAACATCTTCGTCAGAAGTTAGATTTGTCCGGTCTGCTTCTCCCCTCATATCTTTTTGGAGTGTCTGCATAGCATAAACTGCAGAATTAACTATACGAACAGAATTACCTTCTACAATAAAAGTAACACGATCTCCACTGGAAACACCTAGAACTTCCCGGATATCTTTAGGAATAGTAATCTGACCTTTGGCCATAACCTTTGCATTATCTGTAAAAACTGCTTGTGCCATAATAAGTTCACCTCCTTTGAATAGAAAAGTAGGGATTTCCCTACTTTTATTATATGCATTTTATGAGAAAATAACAATATAATATTGGAAAATTAAAAGAAGTAGAATCTACAATGCGGAAGTCTACTTCTTTTGAAATTCTGCGACAATATTGTTGATTAATTCAAGCTGCTTCGGGGATAAAGATTTTAGTGATTCCATTAATTTGTTAAGTTCATGTGG
>NZ_JBQHWS010000104.1:0-12436 GCF_052063845.1 Blautia sp. HCP3S3_D9 | reverse complement strand
GTTTGTCATTTGCGGAATTGGCATTATCATCGTTGCGCTTGCCGTATTTTTACTACCCGGTTTGAGAGAGATTCACAATACGCAATAATCAACTGCACCTTTTTCTATTACTAAACAAAATGCCTGGATGGTGGTTCTGAAAAACCAGAACCGCCGTTCAGGCATTTTTTATCTTCGTCCTCTCTGCGGTTTTGGATTCTTCAGCAAGTCGGATTTTTCCGCAATCTTTTTCAGCCACTTCCGTTCTTCTACTGACAGCTTCCTAAAATTCAGCTTGAGCCGTTTGCAGATAAACGCCAAGTACGCTTGTTCCGTGTCGCTGTCCTGGCTGACGATTTCACCAGCAGTTTCCAGCATTTCTTTTAGCGGGTTATCCTCTGGGACGCTGAAAAAATCGTCCTTGTGTGTTTCCCGCAGAGCAAGGGCAATCCCGTTTATGTCCCGTTGTATCACATAGCGGCAAAACTCGTCCTCATCAATATGGGCGGTGATAAGCTGTCTTAACTGCGTATCACTCATGCCAGGATTATGCTTTTTTATAACAGTTGCGCTCATCGTGTCCACTATGGCGTTTGCACCCTGCGCCTGTTTCAGTGCCGTTCCGTTCACATAGATTTCAAGGTCAGCCATCAGCCGGGGGAAATCCGGGTGCGCCGCCAGCTCACACAGCAGGGTATTGTCTATCCTCCCGCTTTTCAGCAGGTCAATCATTTCATCACTCAAACGCAGGTCTGCAAGATCGGCGTTTGGGTGATTTTTCATTTCAGACAGCCCCAGCAGATAATCAGCGGTCACACCGTAAAACTTCGCCAGCCGGATAAGGGCATAGTGGCTGATGTCCTTGAAGTCTTCCGTTTCGTAACTGCCCAGCGCAGACTTGGAAAGCCCGGTCTGCTCCGCAAGCTGCCCCAGCGTCAAGCCACGCTCCACACGTAGGTCTTTTAATCGCTCTTGTATGGATAAAGACATATTCACCCTCCTTGCTAGCTCAACGAAAGAGAAGCCGTTATGCTATGTACTATGCTCATAGCATAACGGCATAGGCATTTACAGTTTTATTTTACCATTTGCTACATCTTCACGAAATTTATCAACAAGCTTCGCTGTCAGCTTGGATTTACCGTAGTGTTCAAGTACAAAAGTACGATAACTTTTTCCATCTACAAGCACATCACTTTTTCTGGTCAACAACCAATTTCCGTTACCTCCTCCCTGTTCTCTAATATTCCAGTCTTTCCCATATCTTTTATAGATTTCATCTTTTTTACCTTGAACAGACATTGATTCGCTTGGAATATAAACAATTTGCATAATAGCTCCTCCTTTATTTTGTGCAAGAAGACCAGAAACCTGAATTTGTCTTTTATCTTTTTTTGATTATATCACAAATCCGAGAGCGTGGAAATAGGGAGTTTTTCAGGCTGATTTCCTACCTCTTGGATATACGGCACAGGCGGTCAAAAAGGTGTAGACTTGGGATAGTTCATCGATGGACAAGCACCTTGGAAACAGAACACGCCAAAGAAAACGGAGGGACGCATGAGCAAAAGACCCTATCAACACCTGCCGCCGCTGGAACACAGGCCGGACGGCTCCCCCTACCGCATAACCCCGCCCCAGAAGAGACGAGCCAGCGGCCTGATACGCCGGGAGTGCTGCAACTGCGAGGACGGAAACTGCCTTGCGCTGGACGATGGCGACACCTGCGCCTGTCCGCAGATGATTTCGTTCTCCGTCTGCTGCAAGTGGTTCCGCTGGGCGGTCTTGCCGCTGGACAGGACGCTGGAAGCGGAGATTTACCGGGACAGGGACTTGAAACGCTGTGCGGAGTGCGGCGGTGTGTTCGTCCCGAAGTCCAACCGGGGCAAATACTGCCCGGACTGCGCCGCCAGAGTTCACAGGCGGCAGAAAACAGAAAGTGAACGGAAAAGGAGGTCTGCTGTGGACAGTTAAGAGCGGGAAAAGCCTTGATTTGCAAGGCTCCGCAAGCCCTCAACCGGGGCGGCTGGTATCATTTATCATTCGCCCCGGAAAACGGGCCTCTAACCGTCCACAAAACACGCTATGACAAACACGATTTATATTCACCAGCCGGAAAAGGCGTTCAGTTTCACCCGGCTCCCCAATTTCCTTTTTGAAGCACCCACATTCCAGCCCTTGAGCAACGAAGCGAAGGTGCTGTATGCCTTTGTCCTGCGCCGGGCGGAGTTGTCCCGGAAGAACGGCTGGGCGGACGAGTACGGGCGGGTCTACCTGTACTACCCCATCTGCGAGGTGGTCGCTTTGCTCCGCTGCGGGCGGCAGAAAGCGGTCAACACCCTGCGGGAGTTGCAGTATGCGGGGCTGGTGGAAATCCAGAAACAGGGCTGTGGAAAACCCAACCGCATTTACCCGAAATCCTATGAAGCGGTTCCAAACACCGACTTCAAGAAATCCGGTTATGGTACGCCGGAGGGCTGAAAACCGTACTTGGCGAGTACGAAAATCAATCCTCTTGAAGTACGGAAATCTGACGGTATATAGAAATACAGAGATTAAAACCATCTATTTACATTCATTCCATTCCAATCCTATCAGAGATATTTTCGGCGGGAAAACCCGCCGGAAAGGAATGGAATGGGGAAAGGAGTTCAATGGCACAACACGCAATTTTGCGATTTGAGAAGCACAAGGGCCACCCGGCGGGGCCGCTGGAAGCCCACCATGAACGGAAAAAGGAGCAGTACGCCAGCAACCCGGACATTGACACCAGCCGGAGCAAGTACAATTTCCACATCGTCAAGCCGGATGGCCGCTACTACCATTTCATTCAGAGCCGCATCGAGCAGGCCAGATGCCGCACCCGCAAGGACAGCACTCGGTTTGTGGACACGCTGATTACCGCCAGCCCGGAGTTTTTCAAGGGCAAGTCCCCAAAGGAGATAGCGGCCTACTTCCAGAGGGCGGCGGACTTCCTCATTGACCGGGTGGGCCGGGAGAACATCGTTTCGGCTATGGTACACATGGATGAAAAAACGCCCCATCTGCACTTGGTCTTTGTGCCGCTGACAAAGGACAACCGCCTGTGCGCCAAAGAAATTATCGGCAACCGGGCCAATCTGACGAAGTGGCAGGACGATTTTCACGCCTGTATGGTGGAGCAGTACCCCGACCTGGAGCGTGGGGAAAGCGCCAGCAAGACGGGCCGGAAGCATATCCCCACCCGGCTGTTCAAACAGGCGGTCAACCTCTCCAAACAGGCGAGGGCCATTGAAGCGGTTCTCTCCGGCATTACCCCGCTGAACGCCGGAAAGAAGAAAGAGGAAGCCCTCTCCATGCTGAAAAAGTGGTTTCCGCAGATGGAGAACTTCTCCGGGCAACTGAAAAAATACAAGGTCACAATCAATGACTTGTTAGCGGAAAATGAAAAGCTGGAAGTCAGGGCAAAGGCCAGCGAAAAAGGCAAGATGAATGACACGATGGAACGGGCGAAGTTAAAAAGCGAACTGGACGATATGCGGCGGCTGGTTGACCGTATCCCGCCGGAGATTTTAGCGGAACTGAAACGGCAACAGCGGCAGCATGGAAAGGAAAGGTGATCTTATAAGTAATATCAGATACAAAAAGGAAATCGAAATCGTGACTTTTCAGGGAAAGGAAATCACACTGGAAAATCTCTCCCCGGTGTTCACGCCGGAACAGGAAGCAGCCAAACGCCGGGAACTGGAACAGCAGCTTTATGAGGTGTTCCGCAAGTACGCCGACAAGCGGGAGAGTGAGGAAGCCGGGACATAAGGTTTTCCAAACCCATCATTGATTTGCGGGGCTGCTGGCGGTATAATAGAACTGTCAGCAGCTCCGTTTCTTTTTTAAGAAAAGGAGCGACAATATGAACAATCGGATAGACGCAATCTATGCAAGACAATCGGTAGACAAAAAGGACAGCATTTCCATTGAAAGCCAGATTGAATTTTGCAAATACGAGTTGAAAGGCGGTAACTGCAAGGAATACACAGACAAAGGGTACAGCGGCAAGAACACAGACCGTCCGAAGTTTCAAGAACTGGTGCGGGACATCAAGCGGGGCTTGATTGCAAAGGTCGTGGTTTACAAGCTCGACCGTATCAGCCGTTCCATTCTGGACTTTGCCAACATGATGGAGCTGTTCCAGCAGTACAATGTGGAGTTTGTGTCCTCTACGGAAAAGTTTGATACCTCCACGCCGATGGGACGGGCCATGCTGAATATCTGTATCGTGTTCGCCCAGCTTGAACGGGAAACGATACAGAAGCGGGTAACGGACGCTTACTACTCCCGCAGTCAGCGGGGCTTTAAGATGGGCGGGAAAGCCCCTTACGGCTTCCATACGGAGCCTATCAAGATGGACGGTATCAACACAAAGAAGCTGGTGGTAAACCCGGAGGAAGCGGCCAATATCCGGCTGATGTTTGAGATGTACGCCCAGCCCACAACTTCCTACGGGGACATTACCCGGTACTTTGCCGAACAGGGGATTTTGTTCCATGGCAAAGAGCTGATACGCCCCACGCTGGCGCAGATGTTACGCAATCCTGTCTATGTGCAGGCAGACCTTGATGTGTACGAATTTTTCAAAAGTCAAGGTACAGTCATTGTCAATGACGTTGCCGATTTTACGGGCATGAACGGCTGCTATCTGTATCAAGGGCGAGATGTAAAGGCCAGCAAGAAAAACGACTTAAAAGACCAAATGCTGGTACTGGCTCCCCATGAGGGTATCGTCCCCTCCGACACCTGGCTGACCTGCCGCAAGAAGCTGATGAATAACATGAAAATCCAGTCTGCCCGGAAAGCCACCCACACATGGCTGGCAGGAAAAATCAAGTGCGGGAATTGCGGGTATGCTCTTATGAGTATCTACAATCCCTCCGGCAAACAGTATCTCCGCTGCACGAAACGGCTGGACAATAAAAGCTGTCCTGGCTGTGGGAAAATCATCACTTCGGAACTGGAAGCGGTTGTTTATCAGCAGATGGTAAAGAAGCTGGCAAGCTACAAGACGCTGACAGGAAAAAAGAAAGCGGCAAAGGCAAACCCGAAAATCACCGCCCTGCAAGTGGAACTTGCCCATGTAGACAGCGAGATTGAAAAGCTGGTGGACAGTCTGACGGGGGCAAACAATGTCCTGTTCTCCTATGTGAATGTGAAGATAGCGGAACTGGACGGGCGCAAGCAGGAACTTCTGGCAAGGATAGCGGAGTTGACTGTGGAGGCCATCAGCCCGGAACAGGTCAGCCAGATTTCCGGCTACCTCGATACCTGGGAGAATGTATCTTTTGATGACAAGCGGCGTGTGGTGGATTTGATGATCACCACCATAGCCGCCACAAGCGACAGCTTGAACATCACATGGAAAATCTGACTGGCGGCACCCCTCCCGTCAGATACCTACCCTGTGTAGTCCCTTGTAAACTGTACTTTACTGCTGTTCAAAAATCTCTCTGATCTTTTTATCCAGTGCCTCTGCCAGTTCCTTATGTCCCTGTGCAGTCAGGTGCATATGATCGATATCATTCGGGGCTGCTTTCACCACTTCATTGGCATCCAGATAATAACATCCAAATTGTCCTGCGATGCGTTTATACTCTGCTGCCAGTCCCTGAGATTTCTCTGCACATCCTTTTCCCATCGTTCCGGCTACATTTGAATGTTCATATTCCTTGCCGATATTCTGCGGTGTTACAATCAGGATCTGCGATTTGCCATCTCTCCAGCAGTCTGTTGTTGCAATAGCTTTCTTTACCAGACGGATCATTCCCAGACCGATAGCCGGTGCGCCTGCGCTGAAGCGTTCTTTTGTATCATTTGTTCCCAACATAATCACAAGCAGACCTACCGGTTCATGACTCATAAGACATGGATAAAGATAATCCAGTCCGGAAAGGCCCTCAAAAACAGGATCTCTGAGGCAGGTCGTTCTGCCGGAAAGGCCCTCTTCCAGAATCAGGTAGTCCTCTCCCAGAGATTTCTGCAACAGACAGGTCCATCTTTCATTTTCATCAAAACGGCCATCATTCATGGCACAGTATCCATGTGTATTGGAATCTCCAAAGCATATAATATGTTTCTTCATTATCTGTATCCTCCTATCCAGGCATTGCTGTTCTTTTCATTTTTACAATACCTTTTAACCAAGCATTATTAAGTATCAACATCTCTAAAATATGTTAAGTGAAATTAGTTTTCTCAGCTCAATTTTTTTCCTATAAATATCATAATCCTGGCAGGAAATCTTTTCTCTGTCTCACTTATGGAACCGGTGTCGGCGGCGCTATTATAGAAAATGAGCAGGTTTATCATGGTTCTTCTTTCTCTGCCGGAGAATTTGGAGCAGTTATCACTCATGCAGAAGAAAAGCTTTCCGGTACTGATCCTTTTGACGGATGTTATGAACGTTATGCTTCTGCTACTGCATTAGTAAAAATGGTTTCTGAGATTGATCCTTCCCTTACCAATGGACGGCAGATTTTTGCAAATCTTGAGCGTCCGGAGATTAAGGCAGTTGTAAATAAATGGATTGATGAGATCGTGCTTGGACTTACTACCCTGATCCATATCTTTAACCCTTCCTGCATTGTTCTTGGCGGCGGTATCATGGTTCAGCCATATATTCTGGAGCAGATCAATGTACGCATTCCGCAAATGGTAATGTCCAGTTTTTCTCACGTGCAGATTTCCAGTGCAAAGCTTGGAAATTCCGCCGGACTTTTAGGTGCTTATCATCTCGCAGCCCAAAAACTTGAAATGTCTGATCTTTCAGACCAAAAATAATTTCTGTCATTTTTCTTAACGCTTTTCACACTTATATATAAAAGAAAACCGGATTCTGTCAGACCATAAGGCTTCTCAGAATCCGGTTTTCTTTCTTTCAGTTTTATACCAGCTTTCTTATTCTGCTATTTTACCAGCACTTTTCCTACTGCTTTTCTTACATGTTCCGCACCACCATCTGCCATGATTTTGACCTTATGTGCATCTTCCGGGAATACGATCAGGGCTGCACCTGGTTTTAAGGTAACGTAATTTTCTGTAGGACCGTTTCCAAGTACATAGTCGGCTTCTTTGTCTTCTTTAGTGATCGTCAGTACTGACACATCGCTGACTCCCATTTTTTCTTTTCCGGAGATCATCATATGGATGTCTGCATATTTCTCATGAGCTTCAAAGATAGTCTCTTCTTCCGGCAGAGTCTCATATTCGAAGCAGTTGATATACGCATAATCCCCATCTACTTCATTTCGTCCGTTCTTTAATTCTTCCAGAGAATGGCTGGTCAGATAGTCGATCAGTTTGTCCAGATGTTCTCCCAGACCTTTGTATCGGGTTATGTGTTTGATTTCAGTGTAGATCATTTTCATTTCCTCCTTTGGTTCTTTTTTTGAAATATATTTTCATTTTTATATATTATTGATAATTATTTTTATCTCATCTTGCATAAGGCCACAAGTTGTTTTATAATATTTATAAGGATATCAGGGTCAAAAATATTTTGTCCCTGACTTGATATCCACGGATTGCTATGCTACACTCCCGCAATCCTGATATCAAACAGATTCTAACGGAGGTTTCTTTATGGCAGATAATATTCTTGACTCTATCACAGAACAATATCATTCCCTTACCAAATCCGGAAAGAAGCTGGCAGATTATGTATTTTCCCATACAGCAGAGACTCAATATTTGTCAATCACTTCCCTTGCTGAAAACTGCGATGTATCCGAAGCTACTATCACCCGTTTCTGCCGTGGCCTTGGCCTTTCCGGTTATAATGCATTTAAACTTGCATTAGCTCAGGCAGACCGCACCACTGACTTAGGAGATTCCGGCAACTCTGCTGAACCTGTATCTTCCGAAGATTCCATTGCAACGATCGGTGCAAAGGTACATGCCGCCAATATCCTTTCTCTTAATGAGAGTTATGAACTCTTTGACGAAGAAAGTATGACCAGAGCAGTTTCTATTCTTTCCAAAGCCCGCAGGGTTTACTGTTTCGGGCAGGGCGGAAGTATGGTTATGGCAATGGAAGCATGGGCACGTTTCTCAACTGCTGCCCCTAATTTCATACATATCAGTGACTCTCATATGCAGGCCAGTGCAATCTCTCTGGCAGATTCAGAGGATGCGATCCTTTTCTTCTCCTACTCGGGTTCTACCAAGGATATGTGCGATACGTTGAATATTGCTTCACAGCGAGGCGTTCCTGTGATCCTGATCACACATTTCCCGAAATCTGCAGGTGCAGAATTTGCAACGGTTGTTCTCCAGTGCGGATGCAATGAAAGTCCTCTGCAATCCGGATCCGTTGCTGCTAAAGTCGGTCAGCTGTTTATCATTGACTGTCTGTTCTATGGATTCTGCTGCCAGAAGCCTGAGATCAGATCCGCAGCCCGTTCTGCAACAGCACAGGCTATTACAAATAAGCTATTATGATTTTAAAAAAGGGATGTCCAATCGACACATCCCTTTTTTGTTCCCATTCTATTTACTTGCTTCGATTGCCTTCTGGAATCTCTGTGCGATCTCCAGCGGACGTGTGATCGCTCCGCCTACTACGATCGCCCATGCCCCTGTCTGAAGTGCTTTGACAGCCTGATCCGGATAATGAATCTTACCTTCTCCGATAACCGGAATGTCTGTATCCTTTGCCAGTCTTTCCATCAGTTCGTAATCCGGTTCATCTTTCTTAGACGTATAAGCTGTATAACCGCTCATTGTAGTTCCAACGATATCTACGCCGCATTTCCATGCGTTGATACCTTCTTCATAATTGGAAATATCTGCCATAAGGATAATGTCCGGATATTTCTCTTTGATCTGTGCGATAAACTCATTGACCGTTGTACCGTCACCACGTTTACGGAGTGTACAGTCCAGAGCCACAACATCAGATCCTGCTGCTACCAGATCATCTACTTCTTTCATAGTAGGTGTGATATAACCTTCATATCCAGGATACTGGATCTTTACAAGACCGATCACCGGAAGTCCGGTTTCTTCTTTGATGGCAATAACGTCACGAATACTGCTTGTACGGATTGCAGGTGTACCCGCCTGTTTCGCTGCACGGGCCATCAGATACATAATAGATTTCTCTTCTACATATAATGGCTCACCTTCTACAGCCTGGCAGGAAATGATCATTTTTCCATGGATCGCATCTAAAATCTCTTTTTTCGTCATAGTCTTTCTCCTTGCTTTCTACAGAACCTTAACAATATTCAGTTCTTCATCTGTCAATACAATGTCTGCCCGTTTTCCAAGGGTAAGGGATCCGACTTCATCATAAATTCCAATGCTTCTTGCCGGATTTGCTGTTGCTGCCAGGATTGCATCTCTCTCCGATACACCCATGGAGATAACACACTTCATACAGTCAAAAAGGCAGGTTGCTGAACCGGCGATCGTACCGTCTGCCAGAGTTGCTTTTCTGTCTTTCATCGTTACTTCCTGACCGCCTAGCTCATACAGTCCGTTCTCCATACCTGTTGCCATCATGGAGTCACTGATAAGGATGACTCTGCTGTCTCCAAACAGGCGGAAAGTATTGCGTACAGTTGTTGGATGAATATGGATTCCATCTCCGATCAGTTCCACCATACAGTCCTGATTGTCTGCCACAGCACCGATCACGCCTGGCTCTCTGTGTCCCATAGGATTCATGGCATTATAAAGATGAGTTACATGAAGCGCTCCCTCTTTCATTGCTTCTGCCGCGCAGTTATAATCTGCTGCTGTATGTCCAATGGAAATAACTACTTCGTTATGTAACTCTCGGATAAATTCCTCAGAGCCTTCCATATTTGGTGCAAGAGTTACTAGTTTGATCAGTCCACCTGCCGCTTCATTACATGCTCTGAAAAATTCAACGTCCGGTTTACGGATGTAGCCTTCTACATGTGCTCCCTTTTTCGCAGGATCAAGAAAAGGTCCTTCCATATTGATACCTACAATACGGGCATAGGTTTCATCCTGCTTTACATCCTTTGCTGTCTGGAAAATCTTAAGCAGTTCTTCTTTCGGAAGTGTCATGGATGTCGGACAGTAGGATGTGATTCCCTGAGACTTTTCATACTGAAGGATTGTTCTTAACCCTTCAACATCTGCATCTGAGAAATCATGTCTGACTGCACCATGACTGTGGATATCTACCAGACCAGGTAAAATCTTCAGTCCTGATGCATCCAGCTCCGTTTTATCTGTCACTTCTTCCGCAGAAGCCACGATCCTGCCTTCTTCTATATACAGGTCTGTTACTTTATAACTTCCATCTTCCTGAAAAACTTTTCCATTCTTTATAATCATGTGATTTTTGCCTCTTTTCTCCCTGAATTCCTGCTGTTAGGGCAGTTGCTGTTTATTTCAGAAACAGGTATCTGCCCGGTGCAGCCATATATTGTCATTATCTCACAGGAGCAAAAATTACAAAAGTCCTTTTTCTTTAATAAGACTTAAAGCATCTTCATCTGCTACTACAGTTACATCCTGATGAAGCTGAAGGATAGATGCCGGTACGTTTGGTGTGATCGGTCCGTACAGGGATTTGTACAGAGCGTCTGCTTTGGCACTTCCTGTTGCTACAAGGAGGATTTTCTTAGCAGCCATAATGTTCTTGATTCCCATGGTGTATGCCTGTTTCGGAACTTCATCCATGCTTTCAAAGAATCTTGCATTTGCCTTGATAGTGCTTTCTGTAAGGTCTACACAATGAGTTTCCTTCTCAAAAGCTTCTCCGGGTTCATTGAAACCAATATGTCCGTTTCCGCCGATTCCCAGAAGCTGGATATCAATTCCACCTACACTGCGGATGATCTCATTATAATCTGCACATGCTTTGTCGCTGTCTTCTTCCAGTCCGTTTGGCACATAAGTTCTTGTTTTGTCAATATTTACATGATCGAATAGGTTTGTGTTCATGAAATAACGGTAGCTCTGGTCGTTGTCACCGGAAAGTCCTTTATACTCATCCAGGTTTACAGATGTGATCTGTGAGAAATCAAGGTCACCTTTGTTGTACCACTCGATAAGCTGTTTATATAATCCGATCGGTGTAGATCCTGTTGCCAGTCCGAGAACTGCGTTTGGTTTCATAATAATCTGGGCAGACATGATATTAGCTGCTTTTCTGCTTACGTCCTGATAATCTTTACCTACATAAATGATCATAGTTTTTCTCCTCTTTTGCGTGTCATCTGACACTTCCGATTTGTTATGGATTCATTATAATTCGCTCTGATTCTATTTTCAACGAAAGTGTTATCTTTAGAATCTTCTTTCAATTTTTATCATTTTATTCTCTTCAACGGATTTGTTTTACCAACAGGATTGAAATTACTTTCTTTACTATTGTTTTTTTTGAAAATATTTACATTTCTCCTTGAGAAAAAAATTATGTGATGATATAGTAATTTCAGGATTATTTTTATCGCCGAAAACGAGACAAACGTTACTGTCCCCTCCGGGTCCAGTAACAAATAAACAGCAATATTTGCATACTACAGAAAGGACTGATTCCGCATGTCATTAAATAAGCGTAAGATCATCCCTTTGATTGAATCTTATTATCATACATTTACTCCTCTGGAGAGAACGATCGCTGATTTCTTTATCCACAATACAGAAGAACAGGATTTCTCTTCCAAAAATATTTCAGGACTTCTGTATGTGTCGGAGGCTTCCCTTTCACGTTTCGCCCAGAAATGCGGATTTCACGGATACCGGGAGTTTATTTATGAATACAAACAGAGCCTGACTCCGGGTCCCGAAGAGAACATCCCGAATTTCGAAGTATCGGAATTTAATACTTATCAGGAACTTCTGAATAAATCCAACGCTCTGCTGGACAAAGCACAGATCGCACGGATCACAAATCTGCTGGTTTCCAAACCTCGTGTTTATGTCTACGGCAGAGGCAGTTCCGGTCTCGTAGCTCAGGAGATGAAGCTTCGTTTCATGCGTATCGGACTGAATATCGAAGCAGTTACAGACAGTCATATTATGAAGGTGAATTCTGTTATTCTGGATGAGAACTGTCTGGTCATCGGTATCAGTGTCAGCGGACAGACGGATGATATTATCTCTTCTCTGAAGGCTGCACATCAGCACGGAGCTTATACACTTCTTATGACCGCAAGACAGGACAAATCCTATCAGGACTTCTGCGATGAAACGCTCATCTTCGCAAGCATGGAACATCTGGAATATGGAAATATCATTTCCCCACAGTTTCCTATTCTGCTGGTTCTGGATGTACTTTATGCTCACTATCTGCAGATTGACAGGAGCAAAAAAGAAGCTCTGCATGAATATACGATACAGACACTTCAGCCATTTCTGATTAAATAGCCAAAATACTGTATGATAATACTGATTAGTGAATTACTCGGTAACTGAGTTACCAGAGCATCTGAATTAAGGCGGG
>NZ_JBQHWS010000103.1:0-12612 GCF_052063845.1 Blautia sp. HCP3S3_D9 | reverse complement strand
GATTTTATACCCTTTTAACAGGTTAATTGAGTGATGTTATGGCTGCATGGATCACTTTTTAGATTCATGGCACAGTTATCTGTTCAGATACTGTTCCGTGAATAATTCAGGTTTATTATACTTTCATATGAAGAATACTCTGTCATATCCTTATAATTTGCAGGATTTGCTGCCATAACATTAATGCTTCCGCCCAACACGGAACTACCTGTAAGCAACAATCCGGTAATGACTGACATTTTGATTAAATTTTTCTTCTTTTTCATAGTTATTCCCCACTTTCAACTGTATGTAATCCTGTTACTTATACAAATATATTGTGTTTTCAGTAACTTCATATCTTTGACCATTTTTTACGGCATCCATTGCTTTCTTGTTGCCTTTTCCTCTCCCAGAACAGCATTGATAAGAGTTGATTTTCCCACGCCGGAATTTGCAACAAAACATTACAAAGGAAAGTGACCCTGTACGATAAATTCATTATACAACGAAAATACATTAATTGGTAGACTTTATAAATATTTTTCAGCCCCAAGTGCTGAAACGCTGTTTCGTTGTTACTGTTCACTCCGTTTACAGTAACGTTTCGTTACTGTTGATACTCTCCATACAAATAAATGCTAATGCAAACTTAAAAAAAATATGATATGATTAAAAAAAGAAGATATCTGCAAGATTCCCAAACTACTCATTTATCAGAAAGGAGCGTGTTTACATGAAGAAGAAAATCCAACAAATCCTGTTGACGTCACTGTTGTTTGTATTCTCAATACTGATCATATCAATCCCGACTCAGGCTGCCAAACCTGCAGCTACAACCGTTAAATCCAAAACTTCCTATTCCAATTCCAAAGAATCCATGACTGTAAGAGGACTGGATGCAAAGAAAACAGTAGTCTGGAAATACGTTACAAAGAAATATACTGCTACAGAGCTTCCAAGGACAAAATGTATTGTCCGCAAGGATAAGGTTTATGTTTTTGAAAGTTCAAAAATCGTCGTACTTCGAAAAAAAGACGGAAAACAGTTATGGACTGCAAAAAAAATCAGTCCTGCAGGACACCTTTGCAAATTTGACAAAAATGACAATCTATATGTAACCGGATACTACGATAACTATGTTTACAAAGTATCAACAAAAGGAAAGATTCTCTGGAAAACAAACACATCCAAAGCCAATAATTACTGGCCATATAAAATAAGCATTTCCGGTAATCAGATGACCATCCTGTATGAAATGAATAATAATGATGATTCATCAGAAAAAACTCATAAAATAGTTTTTAATATAAAAAATGGTAAAATACTGAAGTATTCCTAGATTACAGCTCATAAAAATAGCGGCAACACTGCCGCTATTTTTGATTGAACACATCTGTTTCTTTTATTCTCCTTTTTATGAACACTTCTGATAATCCTCTCTCAGTACTTGTATCATGAGTTAAGACGCTGTCCGCAGTATTCACAATTGCTCAGACGTCCTTTTATTACCTGATTCTTTGCACCGCAGCTGGTACAGGTAACTGTAATATAAATCTTTTCATTTACACGTCTGTTTGGTGCAGTAATCATAATATAATTTCCTTCTCTGTCTATCTGGATATTCCGGATATATCCCCTGGCAATAAATTTTTCCAGTTTTTTTACTGCACCTTTTCCCAGCTCCTGCTCAAGTTTCTCAAATGAGACCGTATTCTGGGCATAAGATTCAAACCAGCAGGCAATTTCCCTGGCTTTTTTCTTCCGTAATGCTTTCTGAACTTCCCTGAAAGTCGGATATAAAAATAACAAACAGAGCAGAATCTCTGTTGCTGCCATTCCCCAGCGTCCTTCACCAATATACTTCTCCGATGCACCAATGGCTCCCAGGGATAAAAGTATGCAGAAGCCACAAAGAACCCACTTCAGTTTTCCCAGCACCCCTGCTTTTTTATTTTTTTCTGTCAAAAAATCATTCATGTCTGTTTCCTCTTTCTCTGATTAATCAAAATTCTATAATATATTGGTGAAGCTTCTGTCAGCCTGCCCCCAGCAGAAGCCATGCATCACCTGACGGATCATAATAATAAACCACATTGTCTCCTACTGCATAATAATGTTCTTTTGTAAAATGATCCTCATGATCCGTTCCCAGAACAAATACCGGACAATTTCTTCCCTCAATGTACTCCTCAGTATCTGTATACCACAGAGACATCCCAAGACCAAGGTAATAGCTGACTTCATCTGTCTTAGAAAGCTGTTCTCTGGCAATCTTTATATTCAATGCTGAATCATGCTCCGGATTACACTCTGGATCGTACTCTGACTCATACACCGGATTATATTCCGGATCATACTCATCCCAATTATAATATATGGAGAAATCATAGCAGTGGTTTTCTGCTGCAAGATGTCCATCCTTTAACGACACCATAGGATGGTATTGCACACTCATATTCTGCTTCTGTACAGAAACCATCACATTGGAATGAATCTCACTCACATTGCAGCGCAGGATAATGATTTCATTCTCCTGTCCCCTATAGTATGGAGAGTTCAGATCATCCAGATATTCCCCTTCTTCCGTAGGCTGAGCCGGATAAACGCTGACCCTGCAATCATCCCCCGGGACAATGGCATAAACTTCATATCCCCCTGCATCAACCACTGTTCCATCCTGTAAAAAAGGATAAGCAGCTGCCACTTCTCCCTGTCTGGTATATTCAAGTATCTCTGCTGCCTCTGCACCTTCATAGGTATATCCCAGAAATGCCATTCCGGCCTGACATTCATTTTCCCTGATAATGTCCTGCAGAATTGCCAGATTCTCATCTGCCCCAGGTGCTCTGGCAGACACTTCTCTCATACATTCACCGTGGATACCAAAAGACAACAGTACCGCACAAACACATACGGCAACCGAATATTTTTTCATACTCTCATCTCCCTTCTTGTCAAACAGATATTTGCACTCCACTTCGCTTTCTGCTCATAACAGAATAACTTCGCAGTTTATCAGCTTGCTATTTTAACGTAGTTACGATCAACTTACTTTCCAGTGCAGCCGCTATCAAATCTTCTTTACAGCTGTATCCTGCCCTGACGATCATTTCCTGAAAATTCCATCTCACCCCGGAGGTAGAGCATTTCATTTCCCGCGCAATCTCTGAATATGACATTCCACGGATATACAGGCGGAGCATCTCCAGCTGTCTCGGACTGATATCGCCACTTGTGATCCAATTAAGCTCCACCTTCGGTGTCACATCCGGAAATACATGCTCACCATTTAAGGTTCTGTGGATCACACTTCGTATTTCCTCTTCCCCGTGATCCTTATACCAGAGACTGTCTGCACATCCACACTTTGCCCTCTCCAGTACCTTGGGATCGATCAGGGAAGTAACGATCAATACCTTTGTATAGGGATACTTCTCCCTGATTTCTTTTCCGGCACTGAGTCCATCATGATTATGAAACGTCTGCACATCCATGATCACAAGATCAATTGCCGAATAATCACAGATTTTTACAGCTTCACGTGCATCCGAAACCGTCTGGACATGTCGGAATTCCGGCTCCTGCATAATAATATATTCAAAATACTTCTGCATGATCTTCTGATCTTCTACTATCAGTATCCGTACCATCGAATCCCATCCTTTCTGTCAGAGGCATTTTCAATATCAGACAAAACTCAGGGGAAAAAGAAACCTGCATCCTGCATTTTCCTGCTTCAGCCGCCTTTCTCAGCGCAGATAAACCACCGCCTTCTTCTGCATTTTTGTCAGGCACCTCTCCATCATTGGTAATCTGAATATTATATTCATCTGCATTTTTGTCTATCTTCACCCAAACAGTACTGCCATGGGCATGTCTGGCACAGTTTGTCACACATTCACGAATTGCCCTGTCTGTCAGCAGCCTGTAAGATGGATGCATGGGAAAGTTTCCACTGATCTGAACTGAAATTCCAAGTTCTTCTGCATGTCTGATCGTATCCTTATATACTTCTTCCATACTCTCAACAGCAAAACCGGTAAGAATATAAACCAGATGTTTCAATACAGACAACTGTTTATCCATTTTATCCGGATCTTCTTTTCTTTCCAGTATTCTGCGTATTGACAGAAGGCTTCGTCCAAAATTGTCATGAACCTGCATTTTCATGACAAGCGTCTCCTGCTCTCTGATTTTATCTCCGATTTTTTCGTACATTTCCTCCAGCTTATGATTCAGGATTTCCAGCTTTTCATTGTTTGCCCTGATTTTTTCACCATTGTAATAAATTTCTGATACATTAACTGCCACTGTCTGCAGATATCCTGCACAATCCGGCTCCTGCAGACTATATTCCTGAAACATCCAGACGGAACCATCAGGAAAATAAAACACATTACTGTCTTTGCTCAATCTGCAAAGACCTTCCGATTCAGGTTCCCCACTCATTGCTTTCCTTAATGCGTCATAATCCTGCAGATAAGAACCTGTCATGATTCTGCTCAGCTCCTGCATCTTGGTATTACACAAAACAATCCTTCCAAAAGGATCCGAAAAACAGACTCCACAGGGAACGTCATTCACAGCCTCATTCACAGACCAGTAAGACAGGGAATGATGATATCTGCGTCTCTCTCTCCAGATTGCTCTGCAAAGATAAAGCACCAATCCCATAACTACTGCCATTAAAACACTGACCGGATAACCCTGAAGCATTGGCTGATAGGAACTTTCTCCCAGGCAATATCTGTGATCATTCATCAGAACGCCCATAAACATAAAAGAAACAACAAAGACAGCCACTGCCGTTACAATTTTCTTTTTCCCGGAAAAGCAGGTGATTCTTACCAGCAGGAGGATTAATTCCAGAATCATGCAGATTTCAAGAAGAATCATCAGAACATTCTGTATTGCCATACTGCATTCCACAAAACTGATCATCTTCCGCCTCTCTTTCTGAAGACGATACATTTGATAAACCATTCGTTTTCATCTTCCTGCTGCACTTTTAATTCCGGCCTTTCCGACATGAATCCACGCAGATCCGCCTCTGATACAATATGAACTGAAATCCGCAGAGCATCATCAATCTGCGACACACGGTAAAAAACAGACTGCATGATATCAAGCAATCGTTCCACAAGCCATTCAAAGGTGTCATAGCATTTTAGTATATCATCTGCATTCATCTGCACATCCACATTTTCCACGTAGTAAGCAGCCCGGATCCTGCATAATTTTAAGCTGTCACAGGATTCCGCCAGGCTTTGTCTGAGATCTTCCATTGTAAGCAGATTTCCATCTGATGCATATTGTGTCAGCACCAGATTCTTTCTCCGCTTCAAATACGTACCAACAACTACAATTTTACCGAGAATCCGATCATATTGTTCCCTTGATTCTGTCCGTTCCAGCTCCTCCATAAACTGTGACAGCAATTCCAGCTGACCTGCTGTCTGATTCTGTATCATATTTAACAGACGGTTCTGTTCTTCTGTCTTTCTCCGCTCAGCCTCTTTCTGATAAGCTTTCTGTAACAGACGGTTTCTGGCAGTCAGTTCCTCCTGCTGTTCCCGAATATCCTGATACTGATCCAGCAGTACCGAAATATCCTCTGACCAAAACAAATGTCCTCCCCTTATAGGAATATGGTTAATCCGGATTCCCTGTTCCTGTACTGATGATCTGTCTATTATGATTTTACGCAGTTCAGGCGACAGCTCGGGAAAATCGCCGGAATGATAATAGCGCAGAAAAGAATAATCTGTAATCTCTGCATCCAGTCCTCCGGAAGTCTGGAATAATTCAAAATATCGATTATTGGTCTGTATCAATCCACATAATATACAACCCTGAAAAATTGCCGCCATTAAAAGGCAGCACACTGCCGTCATATCCCCTGCAATGATTTTGATGAAAGGCAGGCGGAGTATATTTCCGATATTCCATCCCAGAAGAAATATTCCCGGAATCACCGGCAGCCAGAACTGTTTCTTTCCCGGAATTCTGCTTTTTCTGATCAGAATGATTTCCATCCCTGTCAGACAGATCAAGATCCATCCCTGAATCACCATAAAAACAATACCATAACTGTAATCTTTATCCGAAAATGGGGGCTGTTTGGAAAAACGAAATACCAGCTGATGCAAATCATTTGTAAAAACACTTACGATCAATATCGCTGCCACGGTCAATAAAATTATAACCTTTCTGACCGTTTTCTCTTCCTCCTTTTCGCCCAAAAACATTGCTGCTGCCAAACCCAGAACCGGAATCAGAATCATGGGAATATAATATAGATACCAGCAGATATGTTCTCCGAGAGGATCATGAAAAATATGAAATTTTACTGTCCGCACAAAGAACCAGAATACCATCAGACAGCCAATTGCAGTCAGACATCTGCGCGTTTTTTTATGTACTACATGCTTTCCCAGATAAATCACCCAGGCACAGTACATTCCCAGATAAATACAGCTACGACACTGATCTGCCAGATTTCTCATAAAAACATTTTCCGTTCTCACCTGCCTGCAGAAATAAGCCAGCAACACACTTATCAGAATCACTCCATATGACAGAGTCCTCTTTTTACTGTATGTCATGAAAGTTCCTCTCTTACCGGAGCGGGTTTGAAAAATGCTTTACGCAAGATGTGCGTCACAATTTGCAGGAATGATTTTTCAAATACGCTCTAATCCATTTTTGTAATAATTATACTATAAAGCACCATTTTGTCATATAGTTTTTAGAGAAATCATCTATTTTCAGAGCTTTTTATCACAAACAGAGTGAACAATTATGTCCACTCTGTTTAATCATTACTTAAAACGGTCTTGGCTGACCACAGTATTCACAAAACTTTCCGGTATTCTCTGCACCACACTGGCATCTCCACGAACTGTTATTCTGTTGCATTCCTCCGGTCATATTCGTTTCTGACATTCCCGTCTGCTGCATTCCTCCGTTCATGTTCATTCCGGACATTCCGGGCTGCATTCCTCCGTTCATGTTCATTCCCGGCATTCCAGACTGCATCCCTCCGTTCATATTCATTCCGGGCATCCCGGGCTGCATTCCCACATTCATGTTCATCCCGGGCATCCCAGACTGCATCCCTCCGTTCATGTTCATCCCGGTCATTCCAGGCTGCATTCCCGCATTCATGTTCATTCCTGACATCCCGGGCATCCCAGACTGCATCCCTCCGTTCATGTTCATTCCCGGCATCCCAGGCTGCATTCCTCCGTTCATGTTCATTCCCGGCATTCCGGGCTGCATCCCTCCATTCATGTTCATTCCTGGCATTCCGGGCTGCATTCCCGCTGCATTTGGTGTCAGTGCCGCAATAATCTGATAAGCAGTCTGCTCCACTTCCATCAATTCCCTTCTGTTATCACTGCTTATAGAGAAAGTATTCAAGCGAAAATCCATATCATCAAACCACTGGGTTCTCACTTTAATACGCATGGTATAATCAAATTCATATTTATATACCGGTGGCTGATAACTTACAGTTTCTCCATCCTTTGTATATGTTTCCTCATGCTGCTGTTGATCTACATCAACTCTGCACTGTACAATGGCTGATAAAGGAACTATGTCCGGGTTTTCATTGACATCCAGTTTCCGTGCAACAGTAAAATTTCCTTTATTATCATCAATAAAAACATTGTAATTTCTGGTATTGATCTGACGGGTTATACAAAAGTCCATTACCGCTTTTTTGTTTTTTTCACGATATTCCAGCTGGCGTTTGATATCCTCTACCGTACTATGCCGCCGCTCCTCAAACCATGGTGATAATTTTTTCGCACAATCCTTACACAGATTTCCGTCATCCAGTTTTCGATTTCCCAATAACCCAATTTTCTCTCCGCAGATGTCACAGATTTTCTTATCAAATAATCCCATACCCTATCCTCCTTTTTTATCTGAAAACCCATACTGCCTCACCGGAATGGTGCGGCAGTATTTTACCTTATTCTGTAACAATTATTTTTTCAAAATATGTCTTTACGGAAAAATCAACTTCACCTGTTTCAGAATCATCTGCTTCTTCGCCGTCATCAGATTCCTCTGCATCGTCTTCTGCTATCAAACACAGTTTTCCATCATCCAGTAAATTGAACTTCATATTATCAAGACTGAAAAACATAGTTCCTGCCTCATCCTCTGTTACAGCCTTTAATACCAGTGCGTTTCCTTCCACGTCGCCCTGAAGTTCTACTTTTGTCTCTTCTCCGCTCTCTATTAAGATAATTTCAGCCTTTCCGTCTTCCACAGACATACTCATTTCAAATCCTGTAAAGTCAGCATTAACCGGCATCTGCATTCCAAATGCTTCCATCAGAGTACAGCTCCATTCTCCTTCAAAATCCTTCATGGTTGGATTTTCTACCGGTTTGCCCGGTACATAAGGCTCATACTCTTCCTTTTCCTGACTCAGGATCATTGTCGTTCCATCTGCTGTTAAGGTTATCTTACCGTCCTTGTACTCACATTCTTCTGTCTGATCATTATGAGTCATCAAAATTTTATCATTTTCTATTTTCCACTCTGATTCATCTACTTCAGGCTCTTCCCCATAAACAGAACTTGTTGTTTCCATTTTACCGTCTTCTTTAATGTCCACGGTCACTTCCATTCCCATTGCCCCCGGATGAAAGGATGCACCTTCGCCCATAGAAAGCTCATTTACATACCAGGTTCCAATAACATCCTTTTCTTCAAGGGCATAAACACTTACGCTCATAAAGCCTGCCATTAAGACTCCTACTGTTCCTGCCATCCACAACCTCATTTTTTTACTCATACAAACATCTCCTTTCTTTTTTAATGTACTGCTCGGACTCTTTTTTACTTAATTTTGTGAGAAGATTTTTTGTTTATCTACATTATACGTGAACGCTCAGATATTTACACTAGCACTTCTGACAGTATGCATGTAATTTTTTGGATAAATTAAAACCTGCTGAAAAGTTTTTAACTCTTCTCAGCAGGTTCATTAAAATACTTTCTGTTTTGGCGCATTCTCTCCAGATTTTCCAGAATTATATCTACACTGATTGGTTTGGCAATATGAGCGTTCATACCCGCTTTGATTGCCTTTTTACGGTCTTCTTCAAAAGCATTGGCAGTCATCGCAATGATTGGTATGCAAGCGCAGTAAATCCAATAACCGCATTCATCGGCGTGCGGATATCATGAGACATATTATTCAGAAACACAGTTTTCGCCCTGTTCGCATGTTCTGCAGCCGCAAGTGCATTTCTCAGATTCCTATCCTGCGCAATCTCACGTTCTTTTTCTTCTGTCACATCACGATTCGCAACCAGAACTGTACACAGTTTCCCATCTTTATCATATCCCTGTGGCACAATGATCATTGTCATCCATCTTTCATTCACTGTCCGGGCTGTAAAACTCAGCGTTTCACGTTCTTCCAGACGCTTTGCCACCGTACTTATATCGACAAATTTCCAATATGCCTCCTGAAATGGCTCTGCAATCACCTGCCTTATAAGTTCTTCCTGATGCGCTTTGGAAAGCACATCCCCTTTCTGATCCGGCTTCATATTCTCTGAAGATTTCAGGATTTCGATTTCCTCTGTTTTTAGATTCACAAGAGAGATCGAGGAATATGCATGCCCCAGTGCATTAATCACCCGAAGTCTTTTCTGGTCCTGAAGGATACTTCTCTTTTCTGTTCTG
This sequence comes from Blautia sp. HCP3S3_D9, assembly GCF_052063845.1. Classification (NCBI taxonomy): domain Bacteria; kingdom Bacillati; phylum Bacillota; class Clostridia; order Lachnospirales; family Lachnospiraceae; genus Blautia; species Blautia sp. HCP3S3_D9. Next base: position 2,916 of record NZ_JBQHWS010000103.1, on the reverse strand, counting down.
CTCCTGCTCACCCGGTAAAGTAAGAAAAGAAGCAGCGCAAGCAGCACATAAATCACACATATAATATTTCGTGTGATGTACACCTGACTTTCCGGGAAAAAGATATATGCATCGTAGTCTTTGATCTTCTCCCGACGTCCGAACCATTTTCCTTCCTCTGAATGAAGATGGACAATTCCATTCTCATCTGCTTCAAATTTATTTTTATACTGGCTTTTTGCTTCTTCTATAGAGCGGGCAGTCAGCTCCTGTCTGTTTGTACTGACAACCTTATCATCATCACAGATCACAACACTTCCATTCATCTCAAAAGGAAAGTCAGAAAATAACGATGCCATCGTCAGATCTCCGTTAAGCTCATTTACTTCCTCCTTCTGCGCATATGTGATCAGGATACCTGCAGCATCCTGTCTTGCCACTGCCGCAAAATCATAGATCTTTCCTTTATTTCTCAGACGAGTGGTATAAGTCTTTTCCGGATGCTCTGCAATATCACGTACATAATCACTTTTGATCAGCTTCTGCCACAGCGACATAGTATCTCCATCTTTTGCACTCTGTTCTGTCACCTTCAGATTCTGATCCAGTACAAGGATTCCTGTCAGGCGCTGTTCCCTGGCATATTCGTCCAGCATTTCTGTACTGAGATTTCCTTCCTGTTCTATGACTCTGCTTAATTCTGTTGTTTTGTCCAAAAGACGTACCAGGCTTTTCACCTGATCATTGGTGTTATAAATCTCATAACTTTCAATTCGGTTTTTTACAAAATCAAAGGTCTCATCCAGAGTACTGTTCAGCCTATTATTATCTCTCGCTGTCAGCAGAAGAAAAGTCAGTATTCCGGAAAAAATCAGAATAAACACAAGCAAACACGCATTTATGTCGACCCTCTTTTTCTTCTGTTTCTGCGGTATCTGCCTTCTTATCTGTCTGCTCATTTACTTTCTCCTCCCGGCAGAGTTTCGTCCGCATCCAATCCGTATTTTGTAACTATTTTTTCTGTAATCCCTTCACTTTGCATCTCTGTAAGCGTTTCTGTAAGCTTTTCTGCCAATTCTTCGTGAGTTCCTTTTTTGAAAGCAATTCCAAGTTCTGATTTATAAGGACTTTCCTCCAGCATACGGTAAGCGCCCTTGCCATCCTGTATCAGACTGCCAAGCATTGCCTCATGTCCCGCAATCGCATCTGCATAATTTTTTCTAAGTGCAGCATAAAGCTCATTCGACGAAGAAAAACAGTTCACCTGTTCTGCATGCGGAAGATCTGATTTTATATTATGAAGAAAGAGATCTTCTGCTTTTGTAGTCGCCTGAACTGCAATCCTCTTCCCTTTCAGATCCTGAAGTGTCCGGATTTCACTCTCGGCTCTTACAACCACCATCTGACGACTGTACATATACGGTCCTGCCCACTGATATTTGTTTTCTCTTTCATTCATGGAATAGCAGCTCCACAGACAGTCTATTGTTCCATCTGACAAAAGTTTCTCTTTATCTTCCCAGACAACCTTCTCAAATTCAGGCTGATAACCCAGCCTCTGAAAGGCTTCCTCTGCAAGTTCCACATCAATACCTTTATACTCGCCATCACTCGTCTGATAGCTGTAAGGTTCAAAATAATCTATTCCGATAACAATCTCCGGCAGTTCACTGTCCGATGTTTTCTCTTTCTTTATTCCACATCCTCCCGGTATAAGGCTGCCTGCCAGAAGAAGTGCTGCAATACAAATTCTTTTTCTGCGGGTATGGGAGTCATTCTTTCGATTTTTTCTCATATCCAGTTCCTTTCCATTTATTACTGTTTCATAACCTGCGTGTCAGAACCATCTTTCCTCAATTGAAACAGAGGGCTTATCCGATTCCGATAAACATCGAAACGATGCAAAAAAAGTTCCACGTAAAAAACTTTTACAGGAACTTTTTTCATAAACATCTCAGATTTTTGACTGATCTTCCTATAAATCTGTCAATAAAGCTTCTGATACAGATTATACATTTCATATACTTTCATGTCTACAATTATTTACTGCTCTGATTATTTTGTATGGTTTCTCAGGTATCTATCCCATATTCGATGGACATTACTACTACTGTTAACTGCCTTAATCGTATCCAGGTCAAACAAGATACAGCCACAATGCCCCTTAAAGGTAGGAAAACAAATTACTTTCAGGTTTGTGTCTATTTCCGGGCTATAATCCATAAGTTCCAATACTTCTCCATAAAGTGCCGCACGTTCATAACTTCGAAGCCACTTCGAATCCATATTGGCAAACAGACTGCCAAAAGATTTTCCCAGTAACTGATCCAGCGGAAACTTTTCTAATCTGGCAAGTTCCTGATTTGCATAACGGAAAATCCAGTCCACCGCATGTCTTTCTTCATTAAATACCATTTCTATGTCCGTAAATGCAATGGGCAGATATTCAAAAGAACTATAATGACAGCGATATTCTTCTTCCGTAGCCGGAATATCTTTTTTTCCTAAAGCATGAATCATTTTTTTCTGCTTTTCCTGAATTTCAGACACTATTTGCTTTTTCTTACGAACAGTATACAACAATTCCTCTCCATGGCTGAGGTTCACCGTATCCGTCACATCATGAACAGCCTTTACAGACACAATACAGCCTCTATGTATTTTTACAAATTCTTCCTTCAATACTCTTTCCAGATCTTTCAAGGCAACCCGCGTCTCGTATACTCTCCCTCCTACAATATGAATCTCTGCAATTTTTCCGTGCATTATAATATAAAGAATCATATCTGAATCCAAAGTTACATTTTTTCTGTCTGAAGTTATATTAACCTAGATTATTCGCGGAACAGCCGTGAAACCGGCTGAAAGCCGCATAGTTACTGTGTTTTAACAGTATATTGCTTTTCACCTATCAAGTGAATGAAAAAAGAGCATCCA
>NZ_JBQHWS010000102.1:0-12686 GCF_052063845.1 Blautia sp. HCP3S3_D9 | reverse complement strand
ATCCGTATTTGTGACGAATCTGTTCAAGATACAGTCACAGATACTTTTTACACTTTTATGGCTACTGGAACTATTAACACATCAATCTGCTGATTTTGAACCAGAAACGGTTTAATCAGCAGACACTAATTATGAATAATAAAAACAGTTCACCAGATTTTTTCTGTCTGGTGAACTGTTTTTTATCTGCCGGATATTTCAGAAAGCAGAGATAAAATCTTCAGGAACCGGTGCAGTAAAGAGCATGGCTTTTTTTGTAACAGGATGGATAAATTCCAGCTGATAGGAATGAAGAGGCTGTCTCTGGATTTTGCGGTAGTCCGGATTGTACAGATAGTCGCCGGGAAGCGGATGCCCGATATATTTCATATGCACCCGGATCTGATGTGTACGTCCTGTTTCGAGATGAAGCTCAGCCAGGGAATATTCTCTGCCGACTGCCAGACGTTCATAATGCGTTACTGCCGTTTCCCCTGTTTCAAAATTTACCTCCCGGGTGATCACAGAGCCTTCCATTCGTGCAATCGGTGCATCAATTGTACCTGATTCAGGAAGGAGTCCATCAACAAGAGCCAGATAAGTCCTGCGGATTTGTCGGTTCTTCATTTGCACGGACAGAATGGCGGCACTTAGAGGATTTTTGGCAAGGATCAGTGCACCGGTAGTATCTCTGTCCAGCCGGTTGATGCACCGGTAAACAAAGTCTTCGCCTTTTTCTGCGAAATACCAGGCAATTCCGTTTGCAAGAGTATTCTCATAATTACCCATAGATGGATGCACCGGCATTCCGGCAGGCTTATTGATCACAAGGATATCTTCATCTTCATAAAGAATCTTCAGATCCATTTCTGTGCGAATGATATTTTCCCCTGTTTCTGTTTCAGGAATTGTGATCACCAGATGATCCCCGGAAGTGAGAACAGATCTTCCGAAACCGCGTTCGCCATTGAGTATGATCGTATTTGGAGAATTTTTCATAGAACTTAATATATGGCGGGAAAAACCCTCCCTTTTCAGAAAATCCAGAACGGTAACCGGATTTGTACTTTCGGAAATAGAGTATTCAATAATTCTTTCCATAATAATGTATCTGCTTTCCTGTTTTTTTATAGTGTTCAATCGGGAATATCCGATTGAGCAGAGATTCTGCAGATTAATGTATCAGATTTTGTGGAACATAACAAGAAAATATTTTCCAATAAGCTCCAAAAATCTTATAAAAAACACAGAATACTCCCTTGCATCCAAAGAAATTAGGCGTATAATCAGAAAAAGAAAAACAAATGGGTGGGGGAAAGATGAACGAACAGCAACATATTTTTACAAATAAAATGCTCCGAAATCTGCTGGTTCCGGTTATTTTTGAACAGGTATTAAATTCTTTGATGGGAACTGTTGATACCATGATGGTCAGCAATGTAGGTTCTGCAGCAATATCAGCCGTATCCTTGGTGGACTCCATTAATGTTCTGGTGATTCAGGCATTTTCGGCTCTGGCAGCCGGCGGCGCCATTATCTGTTCACAGTACATAGGTCAGAAAAATCATGAAATGGCCAACAAATCAGCCAGACAGGTACTGTTTATCATAACAGCCATATCTGTGGCAGTAACTGCGCTATGTCTGATATTTCGTATGCCTTTGTTACAGCTGATATTCGGAAAAGTAGAAGCAGATGTTATGACTGCTTCCAGAGTATATTTCTTCTATACTGCATTATCGTTCCCGTTTATCGCGCTTTATGATGCGGGTGCATCTATCTTTAGATCTCAGGGAAACACCAGAGGACCAATGATAGTTTCTGTGATATCTAATGGTATCAATATTGGTGGAAATGCAATTCTGATATGGGTATTCCATATGGGGGTGGCAGGAGCCGCTATTGCAACACTGGCGTCAAGAGTTTTCTGCGCTGTAGTCGTACTCTGGCAGTTGAGACTGGACAGACAGCCGATCGTAGTAAAGGATTATTATCAGATTCGCCCAGATGGAAAAATGATCGGCAGGATTCTTTCTCTGGGAATCCCATCCGGAGTAGAAAACAGTATGTTTCAGCTGGGAAAATTGTCTATTCAGTCCTCAGTATCTACATTAGGAACAACAGCTATTGCTGCCCAGGCAATGACAAACATTCTTGAGAATCTCAATGGTATTGCCGCTATTGGTGTAGGAATTGGTCTTATGACAGTAGTAGGCCAATGTCTTGGAGCCGGCAGAAAAGATGAGGCGGTTTATTACATTAAGAAATTATGTGTTCTTGCTGAAATTGTCATTATTGTAAGCTGTCTTCTGGTATTTGCCTTAACTATTCCGATAACAAAACTGGGTGGAATGGAACCGGAAAGTGCAAAAATGTGCTTCCATATGGTGACCTGGATCACAATTGTCAAACCAATCGTATGGGTAATGGGATTTGTACCGGCATACGGCTTGAGAGCCGCCGGTGATGTGAAATTTTCCATGATCACATCCTGTACTACTATGTGGGTGTTCAGATTTTGTCTTTGTGTATATCTTATCCGTTTCCAGGGGTTTGGTCCAATGGCAGTCTGGATTGGAATGTTTACTGACTGGACAATAAGAGGCATCATTTTCGGAATTCGCTTCCATAGCCGGAAATGGCTTACCCATAAGGTGGTATAAGATTGTCATAATGGGCAAAATACGTTGACTTTTATATTTCAAAATTATATAATAATTGTCGGAAAATAAACTCGAAAAAGCATATACAGGAAGCAGGTGGAAGTCCTGCACAAGTCCGTTACTGTAACAGTCAGATACTGTCTGCTTTTCACAGAGAAATAGAATCTGCGGCAACCAGAGATTATTTCAAGACAAAGATTTTCAGGAGAGATTTTGTTGCATACAGAATCTCTCTTTTTATGTGATACAGGAAATAATAAAATATATCCTGCGATATCATGCAAAAAAGGAGAAAATATGAAAAATGGACTGGAAGATTACTATGTAATCCGTGGAAATAAAAAGATGCGTTTTGGATATACGACTGGTTCCTGCGCAGCAGCAGCGTGTAAAGGTGCTGCTGAGATGCTTCTGAGTGGTCAGAAACTGGAAACGGTATCTTTGATGACACCGAAGGGAATTCTGCTTACCCTGGAGCTGAAAGACATTCAGATAGAATCTGATAAAGTAACTTGTGCGATCCAGAAAGATGCAGGGGATGATCCGGATACTACAAACGGAATTCTGGTCTATGCTTCTATACAAAAGACAAATGAGCCTGGAATTATCGTAGATGGTGGCATTGGCGTTGGAAGAGTGACAAAAGCCGGACTTTCTCAGAAGATCGGAGAGGCTGCAATTAATCCAGTGCCAAAAGCGATGATCTTGCGGGAAGTTTCGGAGACAGCCGAGAAGTATGATTATGAAGGCGGTCTCAAGATTGTTATTTCGGTTCCCGAAGGAGTGGAAATCGGCAAGAAAACATTTAATCCAAGGCTTGGCATTGTAGGTGGAATTTCTATTCTTGGAACTTCAGGGATTGTGGAACCGATGAGCGAGGCGGCACTTGTGCAGAGTATTCATGTGGAAATGAAGCAGCATTTTTTACAGGGAGAGGAATATATTCTGGTCACACCTGGAAATTATGGTGCGGATTATCTGAGAGAACATATGGATCTTCCTTATGAGAAGAACATTAAATGCAGCAACTATGTAGGAGAAACCATAGACATGGCAGTTGATATGGGAGTTAAGGGAATCCTTTTTATCGCCCATATTGGAAAATTTGTAAAGGTAGCTGCCGGGATTATGAATACGCATTCACACAGTGCTGATGGTAGAATGGAAGTTCTGGCATCTAATGCGATCCGTGCAGGCGCTCCCCTGGAGTGTGCAAAGGAGATTCTGGATGCATCTACCACAGATGAAGCACTGGAGATTCTGGAGAGATACCAGATACTGCAGGGGACAATGAAAGAAATCCTTGACCGGATTCAGTTTTATTTAAACCATAGGTCTTATGAGCAGATTCTTTTGGGTGCAGTAATCTTTAACAATACATGTGGATACCTGGGACAGACTGCGGATACAGCGGAACTGATAGAGAAGATCAGCGCACAGAATGACAGATTATCAAAAGAATAGTCAGATGAAAATAGTAATTAACAGAAATTTATGACCTGTAAACTAGATTAGTTACTGTTCACTCCGTTCTCAGTAACACGCTTCGCGATGCATGTCTCGGGATAGTAGCGTGTGAACAGTAACACAGATTATACAGTAAATAAGGAGGAAGAGAAACATGGTACATTTCGTAGGAGCAGGCCCGGGAGCACCGGACCTTATCACAGTAAGAGGAAAGAAATATCTGGAGGAAGCAGACATAGTGATCTACGCAGGCTCTCTGGTAAATCCGGAACTTCTCACTTATACAAAAGAGGGATGTCAGATCTATAACAGTGCCAAGATGACGCTGGAAGAAGTGATCGAAGTTGTTGAGAAAGCAGAGGCTGAGGGAAAAACCACTGTTCGTCTTCACACAGGAGACCCATGCATCTATGGAGCAATCCGTGAGCAGATGGATATTCTGGATGAGAAGAAGATCGCTTATGATTACTGTCCGGGAGTCAGTGCATTCTGCGGTGCTGCAAGTGCCCTGAACCTCGAATACACTCTGCCGGATATTTCACAGAGCGTGATCATCACCCGTATGGAAGGCAGAACTCCGGTTCCATCCAAAGAAAGCATCCAGTCCTTTGCCGCACATCAGGCAACTATGGTCGTATTCTTAAGTACAGGAATGTTGGAAGAACTGAGCAGACGTCTTATTGAGGGTGGTTATACAGAGAATACTCCTGCAGCTATCGTATACAAGGCGACCTGGCCGGAGCAGAAGACATTTGTCTGCACAGTTGGAACCCTTGCAAAAACAGCAGCAGAGAACAATATTACAAAGACTGCATTGATGATCATTGGAGATACTGTGGCAGCCGGCCATTACGACCGCTCCAAATTGTATGATCCGGAATTTACAACAGAATTCCGTGAGGCAACAAAGTCTAAGACACATCATTCATAAATTAACCTGGATGGTATATACGATCATTTAACTAAATGATCTATCTGCCGGATCGGAATTTTATTGTGGAGAGAGAAAATGAAAATTGCACTCATATGCTTCAGCCTTACCGGACAGGAAACCGGAGAGAAATTATGCCTTGGCCTGAAAGAAGCCGGTATGACAGCGGCGCTCGATAAGAAAAGCAAATATCTGCCGGATTCCATAAAGTTCAGCACTTCTGTCTGGGCAGGGGAGAAGTTCTCTGATTCAGATGCTCTGATCTTTATTGGTGCCACAGGTATCGCAGTCCGCAGTATTGCACCGTATGTGGCCTCAAAGAAATCAGATCCTGCAGTATTGGTAATAGATGAGTGCGGGCAATTTGTAATCTCCCTTTTATCCGGACATCTGGGAGGCGCCAATGAACTGGCATTAAAAGCAGCAGAACTATTACATGCAGTTCCTGTAGTAACAACAGCTACAGATCTGCATCATCGCTTTGCAGTAGATGTTTTTGCAAAAAAGAACAACTGCAGTATTTTCAATATGAAAGCTGCAAAAGAGGTTTCTGCAGCGCTTCTGGCAGGCAGGACGGTTGGATTTTACAGTGAATTTCCTGTAGAGGGAGAGTTGCCGGACGGTCTGCTTTTATGTGATGAATGTGGAAAGCCGGTCAGATCTGCGGATGACGGTCTGCTGAAAGATAAAGAGAGTTTCGCAGACAGTGATGCTTTATGCGAAAATACAAGCAGTATGATGGCAGATGATACAAAACCAGAGTGTGGAGTGGCAGTTACCGCGCACACATTCTGCCAGCCTTTTGCATCTACAACTCAGGTAGTACCAAAGTGTCTGACGTTGGGCATGGGATGCCGCAAAGGCAAAGAGGCAGAGGGAATTGCAGAAGCTGCACAGAAAATGCTTGACACGTCAGAACTGTACAGAGAAGCATTCGAACAGATCGCCAGCATCGATTTGAAGAAAGACGAACGGGGAATCCTGTCATTATCAAAAGACTGGCAGATCCCATTTGTCACATATACAGAAAATGAACTGAAACAGGTGCAGGGAGAATTTACCCCCTCACCTTTTGTAAAGAAGATTACAGGCGTGGACAATGTCTGTGAGAGAAGCGCAGTCCTTGCCAGCGGCAATGGCACTCTGCTTCAGAAAAAAAATGGAGAGAACGGTGTGACCACAGCAGTGGCAGCCAGAGAATGGAGGATACATTTTGAGTAAAATATATGTAATCGGAATCGGGCCGGGAGCTTATGACCAGATGACAGGAAAAGCGATCCGTGCCATGAATGAAAGTGATGCGATCATCGGATATACTGTATACGTTGACCTGGTAAAAGAATATTTCCCGGGAAAAGAATTTATGACCACACCGATGAAGAAAGAAGTAGACCGCTGCGTCCTTGCTTTTGAGGAAGCAAAGAAAGGCAAGACCGTTTCCATGATCTGTAGTGGTGATGCAGGAGTTTACGGTATGGCAGGCCTGATGTATGAGGTTGGTGTCAATTATCCGGAAACAGAACTTGAGATCATCCCGGGCGTAACAGCAGCAACAGGCGGAGCAGCAGTTCTCGGTGCACCGCTGATCCATGACTTCTGTCTGATCAGTTTAAGTGATCTTCTTACCCCGTGGGAAAAGATCGAGGCAAGACTTCTGGCAGCAGCACAGGCAGATTTCGTAGTATGTCTCTATAATCCGTCAAGCAAGAAACGTCATGACTATCTGCAGAAAGCATGTGATCTGATGATGAAATATAAATCACCGGATACCATATGCGGTACGGTTTCCAATATCGCAAGAGAGGGCGAAACTGCGAATGTAATGACTCTGAAAGAACTGAGAGATACACAGGTAGATATGTTTACCACTGTATTTATCGGAAATTCTCAGACAAAGGAACTGAACCACAAGATGGTAACACCGAGAGGATATAAGAATGTATAAAGTTCTTGTTTTTGCAGGAACCACAGAGGGGTATGAAATCTGCCGGTTCCTGGCAGATCATCAGGTACAGACGAAGGGATTTGTGGCTACAGAATATGGCAGCAAATCCCTGACAGAAAATGAATATCTCACTGTACAGACCGGAAGACTGGACGAAGCAGCCATGGAGCAGATTTTCGCTCAGGAGAAGCCGGAGATGGTACTGGATGCGACTCATCCTTATGCAGAGGAAGTTACGGTAAATATCCGGACTGCCTGTGAAAAAATACAGATTCCTTATCGAAGAGTTTTGCGGGAGTCCGGCGTACATGAAGACAAAGCAGTCTATGTAGAGAGCGTTCAGGCTGCAGCCCAATATCTGGATCAGACACAGGGAAATGTCCTGCTCACAACAGGAAGTAAGGAACTGGCAGGCTTTACAGGGATGAAAGATTACCAGGAACGTCTCTATGCCAGAGTCCTTTCCCTGCCGAATGTGATGCAGGCATGTGCAGAGCTGGGCTTCGAGGGCAAGCACCTGATCGGGATGCAGGGACCTTTTTCCAGAGAATTAAATGCAGCAATGCTCAGACAGTATCACTGTAAATATCTTGTGACAAAGGATACCGGAAAAGCCGGTGGATTTCAGGACAAGATAGATGCTGCTTTAGAATGTGACGCAGTTCCTGTGATCATTGGACGCCCTCTGAAAGAAGAGGGAATGTCTGTAAAAGAATGTAAGAGATTTCTGACAGAACATTTTTCGCTGACTCATCAATCACATGTCACACTTCTGGGAATCGGAATGGGAAGTCCTGAAATGCTGACCGTACAGGGAAAGAACAGTCTGGATCAGGCAGATCTCCTGATCGGTGCCAGAAGAATGGTCGATTCTGTGAAACGCCCGGGGCAGGATGTATTTATAGAATACAGAAGTCAGGAGATCAAAGATTATATTGATTCACATCCGGAATATAACAATATCGTGATCGTATTATCTGGAGATGTGGGGTTCTATAGCGGGGCCAAGAAACTTCTGGATGTGTTACAGCAGAACCGACAGTGTCAGGGTATTATGAATGAAAAGATGCCGGAACGAAACAAATTAAGTCAGGATGATTTGAATTCAGAAATCCCTGAACAGAATGAAATGGGACAGGGCAGATTGATACAGGATACGACACAACCAGAGATTCAGGTTCAGTGTGGGATTTCTTCTGTAGTCTACTTTATGTCAAAGATCGGACTATCCTGGGATGATGCAAAGATCGTCAGCGCCCATGGCAGGGGATGTAATCTTATTTCTTATATTTGCAATGAGAAGAAAGTATTTGCCATTCTCGGGACTTCAGACGGCGTAGCTGTTCTGGCAAAGAAACTGGTAGAATATGGAATGGGTAATGTGCTTCTCTATGTAGGAGAGAACTTATCTTACGATAATGAGAAGATTTTTGTAAAAACAGCAGATGAGATGACAGAATACACAGGTGATCCGTTATCTGTCATCTGTGCAATAAACGAGTCTGCCGGAGAGCGTCTGGAAACCCACGGAATTAAAGATGAAGAATTTATCAGAGGCAAAGCACCGATGACAAAGGAAGAAGTGCGTACAGTCTCTCTTTCCAAACTTCGTCTGACAGAAGATTCCATCTGCTATGATGTAGGAGCAGGAACTGGTTCTCTTTCTATAGAAATGGCACTTCGCGCACATCAGGGTAAAGTCTGGGCGATTGAGAAGAAAGAGGATGCAGTAGAACTGATCCGCCAGAACAAGGTGAAATTCGCAGCCGACAATCTGGAAATTATCGAGGGACTTGCACCGGAAGCACTCGTAGACCTTCCGGCCCCAACCCATGCATTTATCGGTGGTTCTTCCGGAAATCTGAAAGAAATTGTAAAGCTTCTGATCGAAAAGAACCCGCAGGTCCGTATTGTGATTAATTGCATCACGCTGGAAACTGTCTCCGAAGCATTGGAAACAGCGAAAGAATTCGGATTTGAGGAGAATGAGATTGTTCAGCTTAGTGCAGCGCGTTCAAAGGCGATTGGGCGTTATCATATGATGATGGGCGAGAATCCAATCTATATTATTACATTGCAGAATCCTCAGAAATAATTCAACTGAATAAACTGTATAGCAGTTGTTTGGTTATGAGCAAGGAATGAGGCGAAAGATCTTATTTATCTGACTCAAATAAACTGCAAAGCAGTTATCTGATTATGAGCAGTTTACTCGTATAGTTTATGAAAAAACAAGAGGAGAATCAGAATGAAGATTCCAAGAATATTGCTTGCAGCAGGAGCCAGCGGCAGCGGTAAGACACTGATCACCTGCGGCCTTCTGCAGGCGCTTGTCAACAGAAAAAAGAAAGTGGCTTCTTTTAAATGCGGTCCGGATTACATAGATCCGATGTTTCATTCCAGAGTCATCGGGACAAAATCACGGAATCTGGACACCTTTTTTACAGATGCGGATACAACCAGATATCTTCTGAGACGAAACGCAGCAGACTGCGATATCGCGGTGATGGAAGGTGTTATGGGCTTCTATGATGGCGTAGGTGGAATCTCTACCAGAGCAAGTGCCTATGATCTGGCAGATACGACAGACACTCCTGTAATCCTGATCGTAAACAGCAGAGGCATGAGCATTTCCCTGGCAGCCTATATCAAGGGATTTATGGAGTACAAAGAGAACAGCCATATCAAAGGCGTGGTTTTTAATCAGATGTCGCCCATGCTCTATCCACGAATGAAGAAACTGGTGGAAGAAGAGCTTGGCATCGAAGTTTTTGGATATGTCCCGAAAGTAGAGGACTGTGTGATCGAGAGCCGTCATCTGGGACTGGTACTTCCAGAGGAGATTGTTGATCTGAAAGAACGGCTACAGAAATTGGCGGGAGTGCTGGAAGATACATTGGAGATCGACAGGATTCTTGCACTTGCTGAAAACGCGCCGGATCTGAATGCACCGGAATCTCTGTCACAGAAAAATCCTGCATTTGATTTCCACCTGCCTGAGAAACTACGGATCGGAGTGGCAAAGGATGAAGCATTCTGTTTCTTCTATGCGGATAATTTCCGGATGCTTCAGGAAATGGGGGCAGAACTGGCGGAATTTTCACCTGTTCATGATGCACATCCTCCAGAAAATCTGGACGGAATATTGCTCTACGGAGGATATCCGGAATTAAACGGAGAAGCACTGGAACGCAATGAATCTATGAAAACGGAGATTGCGCGGGCAGTTAATGGAGGTATGCCATGTATAGCAGAGTGCGGCGGTTTTATGTATCTTCATGAACAGATGGAAGACATGGACGGAATCAGCCGTAAGACCTGTGGAGTAATTACCGGAAAATGCTTCCGGACACCGAAGCTGACAAGATTCGGATATGTTACTTTGACAGCCACAAAGCCGATATTTGGTATAGCCGCAGAAGAAGTGGGTGAGATTCCTGCTCATGAATTCCACTATTTTGATTCAGAGAACTGCGGCAATGATTTTCATGCAGTGAAACCACTTAGCAAACGGGGATGGGACTGCATCCACAGTACAGGTAATTTGCTGGCAGGATATCCGCATTTATATTATTATGGAAATCCTGAGATTCCGAGAGCATTTCTGCTTAAATGTATGGAATATCATAAAACTGGGAGAATATAAAAAATTTGTTATTGTTCATTCTATGCAATCAGCAGAGAGTGGACAGTGACAAAGATTTTATAACAGAGCGTATGAAAAATACGTGAGAAGAGGGAGTTTTATTAAGTATGATTTATTACAGTATGACTGCTCTTGCGGCAGGCTTTATCCTTGATCTCATCATAGGAGACCCCAGATGGCTCTATCATCCGGTCTGTCTGATCGGAAATCTGATCGCATTTCTGGAGAAAATACTTCGGAAGATTTTTCCGAAAACCAACAAAGGAGAACTTGTGGCAGGTGTTGCAGAGGTAATTCTGGTTTGTCTCCTAAGCGGAGGCATCCCATATCTGATCCTGCATTTCCTGTATGGAGTTTCTGCATGGGCGGGATTTGCACTGGAAACATTCTGGTGTTATCAGCTTCTGGCAACCAAATCTCTGAAAACAGAGAGTATGAAAGTTTATGACAGACTGAAGAACGGTACTTTAGATGAAGCGCGTTATGCAGTATCCATGATCGTAGGCCGTGACACACAGTCACTTACAGAAGAGGGTGTGACAAAAGCAGCAGTAGAGACAGTAGCGGAGAATTCTTCTGATGGGATCATAGCGCCAATGTTCTATATGGCGATCGGCGGTGTATGGTTAATGTTCCTTTATAAGGGAATCAACACGATGGATTCCATGCTGGGCTATAAGAATGACAAATATCTCTATTTTGGCCGTTGTGCTGCCAAACTGGATGATATGGCGAACTTTATTCCTGCCAGAATTTCCGGATGGCTTATGGTTGTGGCAACTGTATTTGTAAAAATGGATACAAAGAATGCTGCTAAGATCTACCGCAGGGACAGAAGAAACCATGCAAGCCCGAACTCTGCACAGACAGAGGCTGCAATGGCAGGTGCGCTAGACGTACAGCTTGCCGGAAATGCATATTATTTTGGAAAACTCTATGAGAAGCCAACGATCGGAGATGCGATTCGTCCGGTAGAGGTGGAAGATATCAGACGATCCAACCGCTTGCTTTATGCAACTGCGATTCTGGGAGCGGCAGTGTTCCTGCTGATCGGCACAGGTGCGCGTTTTCTTATATTTTGAGACAGGAGACAACAATGACGAAACATATACATGGCGGCGATGTTTACAAATATAACCATTGTCTGGATTTCTCAGCGAACTGCAATCCGCTGGGAACGCCGCAGAGTGTGAAACAGGCAATTATGGACAGTGTGGATGAGCTCAGCGATTATCCACGCATAGGGTGCGGTCCGCTGAAAGAAGCAATCGCAGCCTATGAACATACACAAAAAGAATATCTGATCTGCGGCAACGGAGTCGCAGACCTTATTTTTTCCCTTTGCAGAGCGCAGAACCCGAAGAAAGCACTCTTACTGGCGCCGACCTTTGCAGAGTATGAACAGGCACTGGTCAGTGTGGGATGTGAGATTGCCAGATATTATCTGGAAGAAACAGCGGACTTCTGCGTGAGAGAAGATTATCTGCAGATTCTGCAAAAGGAAAAACCGGATATTATTTTTCTGTGTAACCCGAATAATCCAACAGGGATCACCATGCCGCAGGGACTTCTGGAAAGAATTCTCAGAAGCTGTGCGAAACTTGGAATCTTTATGGTGGTAGATGAATGTTTCTTGGATTTCGTGAGAGAACCGGAGAAACATTCTCTTAAAAAAAAGCTGGAAGAGTATCCGAATCTCTTTTTGCTGAAAGCGTTTACCAAACGTTATGCGATTCCGGGAGTGCGTCTGGGATACGGCTTTTGTTCGGACAGCAGTGTGCTGGAGCGGATGGAAGCTGTGACACAGCCATGGAATGTATCTACAATGGCACAGCAGGCAGGACTGGCAGCGCTTGAGGAAACGGAATATGTAGAAGAAGGCAGACAGCTTATTTTCCGGGAATCTGCATGGATGAAAGAGAAGATGACACAGCTTGGTCTGAAGGTATATCCGTCAGAAGCGAATTATATTTTTTTCCATGGTCCGGCGGATCTGTTTGAACGCTGTGTACCCTGTCTCTTATACACATCTCCGAGCCCACGAGACAGTCTGTG
>NZ_JBQHWS010000101.1:0-12879 GCF_052063845.1 Blautia sp. HCP3S3_D9 | reverse complement strand
AGATGTGTATAAGAGACAGGAGTTACCATACGGGCAACATTCAAAATACCAAGACTCCAGTAGAAAAACCCCATACATCTGAGGTATTTGGCAGAGGCATCCAGAACTGCCACCGCACTCTTTCCAACAAACAACATGGAAAGTGTACGCCCTGCAAAAATCAGTAAAATTCCCGCTGCAATACCATATCCTACTCCCACTGTAATACCACAGCGCAGGCCTTTCTTAATCCTGTCAGACTGTCCTGCTCCAAGATTCTGACTACAGAATACAGAAGCAGAGGTTGCAATAGCATCAAATGGACACATGGTAAACTGCTTGATCTTCATTGCCGCAGTGAAGGCTGATACATATGTACTTCCCAGTCCGTTGTTCGCTGACTGCATGACCATACTTCCGATAGCTGTGATTGAAAACTGGAGTCCCGTAGGCATTCCCATTGCCAGAAGTTCCTTTACTGCATTCCTCTTTATTGCCCTGTTTTCTTTCTTTAACCACAGAAGTTTCATCTTGCGGATAATAAAAATAAGACACAAAATCCCGCTAATTGCCTGTGCAGAAATCGTTGCAATGGCAGCTCCGGCACATCCAAGTCTCAGCACTACAATACAGAATAAATCCAGAAAAATGTTCAGAACAGCAGATAACGCCAGAAATATAAACGGTGTCCTGCTGTCTCCCACTGATCGTAAAATACTGGACAGATAGTTATATAAAATCGTAAACGGAATCCCCAAGAAAATGATCAGCAGATAGTTGTATGCATTGTCATAAATGTCCTCCGGTACTGATAGAATATGTAAGATCTGAGGACATAAAGCACTGCATAATGCAGTCAGGATCACTGCGATTCCAGCACATAATACAGCTCCAGTGACATGCTCTCACCACTTAAATCTTACAGATTTTGAAGTGGGAGCTTCCTGCTCGATTACCCTTCAGAGCAAAGCTAAAACAGGCTATCCCCGCGTGTCCCGTGGTTCTTTTTATCCGGTTACGGATTTTTTCTGTGCTATTATGCACATTTTTTATATATTCTTTTTCCTTCTTTCAGAATATTGACCGCCGCATTCACATCACGGTCCATCCGGTTTCCACATTCGCATAGGTATATCCGTTCTGATAATGCCAGCTCTTTCTTCTTATGTCCACATACGCTGCATATCTTACTGGATGCAAAATATCTGTCTACTTTTATCAGATATTTTCCGCGTTCTTCCAGCTTATATCCAAGCATGGAAAGGAACTGACCGTATCCGTTATCCTGTATCCCTTTTCCGAAATGCAGGCCTCCGGCTATCCCCTTCAGGTCCAGATCCTCCACACATACTGCGTCATAGTCTTCTGCAAGGCTGTGGCTGAGCTTATGCTGGAAATCCTTCCTCTGGTTCTTTATCTTTTCATGATATAAAGCAACCTTTTTCTTCTGTTTCTGATAGTTACGGCTGCCCTTTTCACATCTGGAAAGTTTTCTCTGTTCCCGGGCAAGTTTTTTCTCTGCATTCCGGTAAAACATGGGATATCCGGCTCTTTCACCGGTAGAAAATACACACATCCCATGCATGGCAAAATCAATCCCCAGAAATTTTTCCGCCTGTCTTTTCTCCACTGTTTGGTTTTCACAGTCGAACAGCAGGCTGGCAAAATATTTTCCGGACGGTTCCCTGCTCACAGTCACTGATTTCAGCTTCCATCCCTCCGGGATCATACGGTGGAGTTTTATTTTTACCGGCTGCATCTTTGGCAGTTTCAGAAACCTGTCCTGCAGACATATATTCCCATTTACCATATTCGTTGTATAGGATTTCCGCGAATGTTTTTTTGATTTATAATGTGGAAATCCCACTCCCGGTTCCCGGAAAAATTTTCGGAAAGCCCCTTCCAGATTTAACTGCACATTCGCCAGCGCAAGAGAATCTACCTCTTTCAGCCATGGATATTCTTTTTTATATCCGGCCGGCGTATTTTTCAGCATCTTTTTTTCTTCCTGATAATAACGGATCTTATCCGCAAGCATCCGGTTATAGAGAAAACGGCTGCAGCCGATTGTCTTCTCTATCTGGGTTATCTGTTCTTTATTTGGATATATCCTTATTTTTACTGCCCGGTTTATCTTTCTCACCCTGACTCTCTATATACTGATGAATTGTTTCAACAGGTGCTATATTTCAAAAATTTCTTTTGCTCTCTCTAACAGCTTATCGTCCAGCATCTTTCTGCTATATTTCATAACCAGAATCAAACAAAAACACTGAATGAGAATTATTATCTAAACTCATTATGTACACTCACTTATTGCTTATTTCGACCGTCCAATTTTTAAGAGCATATTGTTCTTTTTCTATTATAATATATTTATTGTATCAGAACAAGTGTTTTTGTGATTTTTTATGAATTTGAGCAGACATGCTCGAACTTAAATGTATTTTTAACTTCCAGTTGGCAAGAGTAAAGGGGGTGCGGATGTTTTCTTGGACTAAATTGCTATTCCTAAACTACGTCTATATTGAAATGGACTCATTCCACCCAACGATATTTTAATTCGAGTTTCATTATACCAATGTATATATTCGTTTAATTTATGTATAAATGAATCAATAGATGCATGGTTCCAGTCTCTTCCATAAAACATTTCATTCTTTAGACGACCAAAAAATCCTTCGCATGCAGAATTATCCGAAGAGCATCCTTTCTTTGACATAGAGCGGGTAAGACCGGCATTGTCCATGAGATTTATCCGTTCCGGCCAACGATAATGACATCCTCGATCAGAATGAACTAGAGGATGCTCTGAAGGATCAAGCTGCTCAATAGCTTTTTGAAGCATGGTATTTGCAAGTTCGGAGTTTGGGGAAGTGCCAATTGTTCAGGAAACAACCATTCCATCAAAACAATCTATAATAGGGGACAGATAGATTTTGCCTGCTGGGATATGAAACTCTGTTATATCTGTAAGCCATTTTTCGTTTGGTTTTTTAGCTGAAAAATCACGTTTTATTATGTTATCAACTTCAGGAGTGATCTCCCCCTTATAAGAGTTATATTTTCTTTTTCTTGCTGCTTTAACGATTAATTGTTCCTCGTTCATTATACGACGGACTATTTTTTCAGAAACAATAATACCATCTTTTTTTAACAGACAATGTATGCGACGACAGCCATATATTTCTTTATTACATATAAAGAGCTCTTTTATTTGTTGGCGTAATTCTTTATATTTGTCTTTGCTTTTTATGCATTGTACCTGATAACAGTAGCTACTTTTAGAAAGCTTTAAAACAGGTAGCAGTTCATTTAATTTATATTTATTACGTAGGGCATCAATCAAGAAAACTTTTTCACGATTAGTCAATTGATCAAGATTGATGCCCTCCTCTTTTTTTAAGATATCGCCTGCCTTTTCGAGAACGTCACGCTCTAATTGAAGTTTATATACATCGTTTTCGAGACGTTTGACTTTAGCTTCCAGTTCTGCTTTCTCACGTATTAATTGTTCGATGCTTTTATCTTCAGCAGGAGGTTGGATCATTTTCAAAGTTCTCCCTTCACCAAGTAGTTCTTTTCTCCAAATAGAAACAGCAGATGGAGTAACACCATATATTTTGGCTATCTGTGATATCTTTAAGTTACCTTTGCATGATTCCATTACTGCTTGTATTTTTTCTTCTTGGGAACATCTTACATGAGGTTTAAAAGATTTACAACGTCTTTTACCTTCCTCTGGAAAAAGTTCTTTAACCCATTGTATAAGAAGAGGTCTGCTTGGGTATCCAAGTGCTTTTACCGTCTGCAATGCATTTCGGTCATGAGCAAAGTAATAATCAACAGCGTCTCGCTTTTCCCTGTCAGAAAATTTACTGACCTTTTTGCGCCCCTTATGAAGATCATTCGACTCTGAATACTCTCTATACCAACGCTTGAGATTTGATGCATCAGGGTAACCTAATTTACTAACTGTGTATGCTGCATTATATCCACAGTTGATATAAAACTTTACAGCACGGATGCGGTCTTCGTAAGAATACATATGAACCTCCTAACTCTTAGTTGGTCCAAGATTTTGTCCGCATCTCCGGATAATCTACAGTTGGAAATTAGTTTTTCATTTAAGTCAGACATGCTCGAAACATGCTCGAATGTGCAATTCATCCCATCACCTATAGAGGTGAGGGAATTCTTGCTACGATTGTTAAATCCAAGTGTTTTCATAAGTCAGACGGATATTCGCAATTGCATCAAGAGATTTACTCGATTCGGTTAACAAAAAAAGCCCTACAAAACGCTATCTGAGCGCATTGTAGGACTGTATATATTTACTTAGCCTTTAATACCGGAAGATGCAATACCTTCTACATAGTATTTCTGCATGAAGATGAACATGATGATCATCGGAATTGCAGAGATTACCAGTGCTGCCATGATTGCACTGTAATGTACAGGCTGTGTTCCGAAGAAGGACTGAACCGCGAGCTGGATCGTACGCTTATCTTCACCGGTCATAACCAGGAATGGCCACATAAAGTCATTCCAGTGAGCGACGAAATCAAGGATAAATACAGTTGCATATACAGTCTTGGAAATCGGCATAACAATCTTGAAGAAAGTTCCTGCCGGACGACATCCGTCAATTGCAGCCGCCTCGATCAGATCATCCGGAATATCACAGAAAAACTGACGGAACATATAGATGGAGAAACATTTTGCTACAAAAGGAATTACCAGTGCTGCAAGTGTGTTTACCCAGCCAAGCTGTGACATTTCAATATATAATGGGAGCATGATTGCTTCCATCGGAAGTACCATCAGGGCTACTACCAGATTCATGATTGCGCCTTTTCCTTTGAACTCAAATTTTGCAAGCGCATAACCACACATGGAGTTTACAAGCAGATCAAGAACCAGGATGAGTGCAATGTAAAGCAAGGTGTTCTTAAATACCTGAGGAAGATTCATTCTGGTAAATACTTCTACATAGTTATTAAAAGAAGCCGATACCGGAAAGAATGTTTTCAGTGAGTTCATATTTGCAAAAATCTGAGCTTCCGGTTTCAGAGACGCGGAAATCATCCAGATCAGAGGAGAAACAAAGATAATACCTATGACAATATTTCCAAAATAAAACATAAATTTGGAAAAAGCCGCTGAAAATTTCATTGATGATTTTTTCATTTTCCTGTCCTCCTTAATCAGTTGCAGTAGTTACTTTCTTCATTAACAGTGACATTGCCACAACAATAACGAAGAATACAGTTGCGATTGAGCAGGCATAACCAAAGTTACCTTTCTGGAAGCCCTGTGTATAAATATAATATACCAGAGTTTTGGTGGAGTTCTTTGGTCCGCCCTGTGTCATGATGTATGGCTGTGTGAACAGCTTCATTGCCTGAATCATAGTGATCATAACAACATATTTTATAGTTCCTTTCAGTCCCGGAAGTGTGATAAACAGGAACTGATTCCATTTGTTTGCACCATCTACAGATGCTGCCTCATATTGATCTTTCGGAATTCCCTGAAGACCTGCCAGGAAAATCATCATCTGATAACCTGCGCCCTGCCATGCAGACATGAAGATAATGGAGTTCATGGCTGTATGCTCATTGCTCAGGAAATTAATAGGATCCATTCCCAGTGATACCAGCAGAGAATTGATAAGACCAGTGTTTGGATTTGCATTGTAAAGTACTGACCACAAAACAGAAATAACAACCATAGAAGTTAACTGTGGACTAAAATACATTGTTCTGAATACTGCGACTCCGCGGAATTTCTTTGAAACCAGAAGTGCCAGTCCAAGTGCCAGTATACACTGTACAGGTACAACAACTACTGTGAAATATACAGTATTTTTCAGAGCCATCCAGAAGTTTTTATCCTGGAACAGTTTCTGATAGTTTTCAATACCAATCATCTTTATGGCATCCGGTCTCATAATCTGATATTTAAATCCGGAATAGTAAACGGTATAGATCATCGGTACAACCAGAAATGCGATCAGAAGGATAACTGCCGGAACAGTAAATGCATATGCAGTGATTCTCTCGTCACGTTTTCTGCCTGTCAGCTTCGTCTTAGCCATAATCCTTTCCCCCTTTTAACAAACTTAAAACGGCCGCACCGCAGAAGCGATGCGGCCAGGTTTCTATCCTGATTATTCAGCGTAGTATGTTTCGTAATCTTCTGTGAATGTTTCTGCTACTGTATCAAGTTCAGACTGGATATAATCATCATCAACTTCTCCGTTTGTAGCTGCATCAGAGAGGATATTTGTCATTGCTTCAGCATATGCAGAAGAGAATGTTGCATAGGAAGGTGTTCTTGGACGTGGAACTGCTGTGTTGTTCAGCTGTTCAACCATAAGTGCACGTGCTCCTTCTTTGTAATCAGCCATTGCTTCTTCATCATAAGCAGAGTTACGTGTTGCAGGTTTTGCGATTGCTGCTGCATAAGTTGCTACATTTTCGCTGTTCATCAGCCACTGAAGGAATTCACCTGCTGCATCCGGATTCTCACAATCCTTGCTTACTGCTGCTGCCCAGTCACCACAAGGAGAAACTGCTGTACCTGTTTCAGATACCGGATAGTATGTTACACCCCAGTCAAAATCTGCATTTGCTTCCAGAGTTGCAACCTCCCATGAACCACCAAGCATTGTTGCACATGCACCGTTTAAGAACTCGTCTGTGATCGGCTCAATGTTTGCATATCCTTTTGCAATAAGATCTGCAAGGTAAGAAGTTGTTTTTACTGCTTCTTCGCTGTTTACATATCCATCAGCTTCCTTACCATCTTCGCTGATGTAGTCTTTTCCTTCAGAGATATACATTGGCTCTAATGCATATGGAAGACCTTCACCATGATCCATGATAATGTGTGTTCCCACATAATTATCTGTTGTACACTTCTCAGCGATCTCTGCCATCTCATCCCATGTGATCGGGTTGTCTAATGTACGGGAATCAAGGTCATCTGTATCAACACCGCACTCTTTGAGGTATTCTTTATTGTAATAGAATGCTACAGAAGATTCTGTTGCACCGATTGCATATAACTGTCCGTCATAGGTATTCTGAGCAATGGATGAAGGAACGAAATCAGAAAGATCATCCTCTGTAAAATAATCATTCAGCGGAATGCTGATTCCGTTTGCTGCATAGTAGGAAACCTGCGGTCCGTCTACATAGAAGATATCCGGAAGGTCATTGGATGTTACTGCTGTAGCAATTTTGTTATCATATGCATAGGAATCGGAACGGTCGATTGCTTCACGTGAGACCTGGATATTCGGGTTTGCTTCGTTCCACTCTGCAATCTTCTCAGTCCACCATGCCTCTACCTGTTCTCTGTCTGTCGGGCTCCAGATTGTAATGTTTACTACATCACCATCTTTTGCCATTGCCGGTACTGCACTGAACATTGTAGTTGCCGCCATTGTGAGTGCCAGAATTACGCTCATTCTTTTTTTCATGTTTCTTTCCTCCTGATAAAATATATTGTTTTTTGAGGTTACATCTCCTTAATCTCGTTCAGGAAATGCTGCTTTTATGAAACCCGTTCCATGTATTTCCTTTTTTAACCACAGCTATTTCGCTGTGCTAAAAGGCTTTATTTAATCTCTTGTGGAACCCGTTTCATATGATGGTTTTATCATAATCTCTCTTGCCTTATTTGTCAATAGATTTTAGCTTGAAAATCCTGTTTTCGCATCAATTCGTATATTTTTACAATATAAGTTATCTGTTTTTATATATTTTTCACAATCATATCTGGGTTTTTTCTTTGCTATATTTATATTAAATTTCCTATATTCCGTTATTTTTTACACGTTCCAAAAAAGGAGAGGGGAAAATAGAATTCTCAATTTTCCCCCTCTTCTTTCTATTTATTTTTTCATTTTTATGGAACCCTTACCATTTTTTTACTGCCGGCAGATATATGGCACATTGCTTTAAGCAAATATCGTTACTGTTCACTCCGTTCTCAGTAACTTAGCCAAATATCTGTATTCTACGGATTTATTTCCAGATAGATTTCATTTCACAGATTTTAACCTGCGCTTCTTTATCACTGTTCAGACAGAAGATACCCTGGCTGCTGCTATTGTAAAACAGTCTGGTTCCTGCATCTTCTCCATCATTTAAATATACCTCAATTGTTCTTCCGTCTACAAAAATTTCTACATTTCTGCATTTTTCCACAGAAGAAACAAACTGTACCTTATCGCTCTTCACACCGACCATTTTAAAGAATACTTTTCCCCCTTCTGCAGTCAGACTGATGGATTTATCCCCATCCTGACCAAGAAGAATGTTGAAATCTCCCGTTTCTTCAAATAATACAGATGCATAATATCTGTTATCTGCAATGGAGCCGACTTTAATCTCACTGCCTGTGCCTTCATATACTGTATCACCCAGAAGAGTATAAACTTCCTCTACAGGTTTTGTATATACATGTTCATTCTTCACATGAAGTTCTCTTGGCAGAGTCATGCTTCCATAAGCTCCCGACTCTGTAGCAATATGCTCTCCATAGAAATCACTGATCCAACCGATCAGTATCCTGCGGTCTTCATGCTGAAAACTCTGTGCTGCATAGCAGTTGCTTCCAAAGTCTACCCACTGCTGTGTATGGACATCCATTGCATCACCGTTCCAATCTCCCACATAATATCTGCACTGCTGGAATCTTCCGTATTCATCATAATGACTCATCCATGCTCCCATAGCTACATATCTGTCATCCAGTGGGAAAAAGTCCGGACACTCAATGGTTCTGATCTTTGTTTCCTCTGTGATCAGAGGACATCTGTACTTCCATTTCTCTGCATCTTCAGATTCGTACAGAAGAAATGTTCCTTTTTCATCTACGCATGCACCTAATACAATATAATATTTCTCACCAATTTTAATTGCTTTCGGATCGCGGAAATCATAGTTAGTACCTTCCGGTTTCTCCCTGATAATCTCTTTTTCCGGCTCAAAATGGATCATATCACTACTCTTTGTCATTGTCTGATACTGAACAGTGTCCCATCCGTCATCCTGCGGTCCGATATGTCTTGTGAGATAGAAGTACACCTCATCTCCCATCGGAAGTGCACTTCCGGAGAAAGCACCTCCTTTGATTGCAAGATTGTCCAGAATTTCTTCCTGAGGTTCTAACACAACCGGAAGATGTGTCCAGTGCACCAGATCCTTGCTTGCTGCATGTCCCCAGTACATATTATTCCACTCCTGCCCAAAAGGATTCAGCTGATAGAAAAGGTGATAATAGCCCTTAAACCAACAAAGTCCGTTCGGATCATTATTCCAGTTCACAACCGGTGAAAAATGATACTGTTCTCTATATGGAGTATCTATGAAATGAAGGAACTCTTCTTTATTCATCTCTTTATAATTGTCTGTAGTATCCAGCACACAGATTCCATTTTCCATAATGTTTTCACATTCACTTAAATAAGCAAATGTTATTGTGCAGTCCTGTGTTGAGATTTCATATTCTGTATTTCTGCTTACCGGAAATTTAATCCAGTTTCCATAGATATGTTTCAGTTCTTTTGTCTCTGTTGTGCTTTCTTTTACGTTTTTCAGAAGCACACTGCCTTTTTTGCCTTCATCCGGTTTTACAAATAATTCCAGACATTCATAATTCCCTGTGTACATATGTAAATCCCCTTTCTGATATTTGTCATATTTATAGTAATCCTCGTAAATAATAGATGTGGTACCCGTTCCATACGCATTGAAATAAAAAAGCCCCCTGTCAGCAGGGCTTATCATGTATTATGAAATACTATCTGAAACATAATAAAGCACAAATTATTGATACTTTATATGTGGTACCCGTTCCATTTGTATAAAGTATATGATGTAAATTAGATTTTGTCAATATAGTACTGCTTTTTCCCTAAATTAGACAAAAAAAAGAAGAGATATTTGTGTATTTTTATCGATACCTAAATCTCTTCTTTAAAAACTCATGGACTGTCAAATAATAGTCTATATGACCATATCTACAGGATAAGTTGTCTGTCCCTGATACAATTCTACAGGGATAATCTGCTTATTCGGTACAGGTCTTCGGTTTTCTATCAGATCAACCACAGAATTAGCACTGAGTTCTGCAAGCATCTTTATATTTTGCCTGATGCTGGTAGCTTCCGGATAAACCAGTCTGGATATATCCGTTCCATCATATGTTACGATTTTTAACTCTTCCGGTATCTTTATTCCTGCTTTCAGTGCCAGATGCATAATATTGAGCACAGGCTGATCAGTTCCAAACACACCATCGATTCCATCAAAAGTTTCCATTACCTTTCTGGCACTTTCCCAGTAATCCTCATGGCCAAACCTGTTCCACTCCAGAATCAGATCTACCACTTCAATTCCTTGTTTTTTCAGAGTTTTTTTCAGTACTGTATGTTTATCATTTGCCACAATATTTGGTGACACACCGAATATATTTAGTACTTTTTTACATTTATTCCGAATCAAAACCTCCGCTGCCAGTCTGCCGCCGGTTACATGATCCGACCCGATCATCGGGATTTCCGGTCCGAAATCTCTGTCAAAGGAAATGATAGCATGTTTTCTTTTCAGGTATTTCTCTCCTTCCAGTGTATGAGAGCCGGCAATAATGCCATCTACCATATTTCGATCCAGCATATCCAGAAATTCTTCTTCTCTGTTGCTGACTCCTATAGTACTTGAAATCAGAGTCTTATACCCCAATTCATACAAAGCTGCCTCTGTCTGTCTCACATAACTTGAAAAAAACGGATGATCTACATCCGGCACCAGTATTCCTACAATTCCTGTTTTATTACGAAACAGATTTCTCGCCAATTCATTTGGTGTATACTCTAATTCTTCAATTGCTTTTTCAATTTTCTTTTTTGTATCAGCTGATACATACCCATTTCCGTTTATAACTCTGGAAACGGTTCCCACCCCTACGCCTGCTCTGCGCGCTACATCTCTTATACTCGCCATACTTACTTTTCCTATTCTGTTATTACTTTTCACAGTCACATAATAGTTACTGTTCATACGCCTATCCTGCAAGGTATTTTGACATGCATATACCAAAATTCCATTGCTGCAGACAAGCTAGAATAAAGTTTAATAAGATAAGTATAGCACTGCGCATTTGTTCTTACAATTAATAAGTTGCCGAAAAGCAGCCCTTTCTTTCGTCAAACTGGAACATGTTCCAGTTATGTATCCAGGCAGTCCTGCACAGACTGCCTCTTTTTTCCAACTCTTATACCATACAATTTACGTTTTATACTTATTGAACATCCCCGCTTACTTCTGTTATTCATTTTTGTCTTACGTAAAAAGGATGCCGAGCAAATCCGACATCCTTTTTGCTGTTAACTTATGTTTATTTGCAGCAATCCTCATAAATAATACATTTGAGAGGTTTGCTATAGAAATGATGCAATTTATTTGTTATCCTGCTACTATTATTCGCCTCTGTGTTTACCCTGAGACAGATCTTCCACTACTTTTGCATAGTATTTATCTACGTTGAAGAATGCCATGCAGATTACACAGATTACAAATGTGATAACCGGTATCCATGCGAATGCGATTGAAATAGAGGACAGTGCAGATGCGCTCTGAATCTTAAGCTGTGCCTCAACAACTGCGTTGTAGATTTTCTTCTTTTCTTCAGCACTGACTGTTTCCTGTGCCATGCCTTCTACACCGTTGAGAACTGACTGTCCACCCTTTGTATCGCAGCCAACTGCAAGAGAGTTAAACAGGCACCATTCACCACAGATTACCGGAAAGTATTCCTGCATTTCTTCGATGTCCTTTTTCAGCTCTTTTACATATTTCACGTACTCTTCTACAGTCTGCTGGCAGCCCTTCATTTCTGCAACCATCAGATACTGGTGAGTATCCAGAACTACGTTCTTGTATTTGTCTTCACGCATAAAATCTTTCCATGCTTTTAAGCAGAATGCATCATGGAATACAACATATTTGTCTTCCGGCATATGTTTGCGGATTCTGTCGTATGCTTCCAGATAAAAACCACGGATGAATTCCATTGTATTTGGCTTTGTTCCTTTGGCTTTCTCAGGATCAACTGCAGGATAGCGTTCTGTAACCTTCATGGATTCCCACATATCTTCCAGTATTGGCTCATTCAGGATGTGAACCTCACATGGCTAAAGTCACGTGCTTCCAGACGCTTTAGGCGTCAGACTAAATATCGGCGGATACGCCTGTAACTTAGGTCTGCACAGTTATGTGCTTTTTCCATGCCGGATACGGCAGGTTCCCACATTACAGGTAATCCGCTGTATATCTGCCTGTGTTTATGCTGCTTTTAAGATCTCCATTTGCAGATGAAGTTCTCTTAAGTCTGCATAAACACATGAGGTTCTACGCTTTACAGGAGGGACTTTTGCCTCCAGCAAAGACCTTTCCGTTGCCGGAAGGGGTTTTAAAAGTTCTCTGATAAAATATCTCGCCCCTATATTATAGGATGCTGACAGGTCACAATTATATCGTTTTCCTGTCTGGAAAGTACAGAGGCTGTGATTTTCCCAGTCACGTGTTACCGCCCCGAAACCATCATAAGCCAATCTGCTGGTATTCCATGCGCAGATCCTGGATACCCGCATCCCTTTCCTGTGTGCCTGATGTTCACAACACTTCTGGATATCTCTTTTTCTCCACAGGTGCAGTTTCTGTTTTTTCTTTCCCGATATCTTCCCCTGCATCTCCAGATACTCGAACACGATCACATCTGCATGGTTTTCTTCCGCATATCTTACAATCGCACCTGCAGTCTTTTTACCCAGTTCTGTGTTCAGACGTTTCGTATATGCCCATCTTCCCTGTGTCTGCGCAGAGC
>NZ_JBQHWS010000100.1:0-13258 GCF_052063845.1 Blautia sp. HCP3S3_D9 | reverse complement strand
TTTGGTTTATTCAACCGTTCTTAAAAATGTAAAGAATTTTCGAGAATCGTATGTGTTTCACTGTTTAGTTATCAAGGTTGTCTGTCTTGCGACAGCTTGTTTATTATATCACTCGTTTTTCATCTTGTCAAGAACTTTTTTATTTAATTTTTCAAGTTCTTTTTCGATGTTTGCTAATGTTCCATCAGCAACTCTGATATAATATCATGTCTTCAGTTTCCTGTCAACATCTTTTTTATCTTTTTTTCAACTTTATTCAACCAAATACTTTGTTGTCTGTTGAAAAAAATCCGCCTCATTCAGAAGCGGATTTATCATATCATTATTTTTTCTGCACGTCAAGCACTATTTTACATTTTTTTACACATTTTTTTACAATAACTTCAATTTCCCTGCCTATTGATAAAAAATACTCATAAATATCTTTATCAGGATATCCTGATCATACAGATAGCTTAAAATGTAGTCTTTCTTAACAATCTGAAGAACAGCTTCTCCTATCTCTGTATTGCATACAATCGTCAGTGCCAGAAACAGTATCCATATTACAATGAGGAACTTCGCTGCTCCCAGAAATGCTCCTGCTATCTTATTCATACCGTGGATAACCGGAAGTCTGGATACGAGATTGAGCATCCACGTCACACTTCGCACTAGGATAGTTGACATCAGCAGCGAAATCAGAAAGGAAATCCCGTTTACTGCCATACGCGCCAGATACTGTGCAATATAATCAGAAAAAGTGGTTACGGCCAGATACTGGTAAATATCCGAATTGTTATTCTGAGCCAGCCCTTCGCTCAGGAGATCTGGCAGATTCATTTCATTTATAAATGCATCCTGATCTTCTCCGCTGTTTATCTGCATACTGTATTTCTTTTCTACAAACTCCTGACAACTGTCCTGCACTTTCTCATAAACAGATGTTGTCTCACGGATAAACTGATTTACATACGGATTCACAAACCATACAATAGACATCGACAAAAATACACATACAAGTGAAACAACCTCTCGTATCAGTCCCCGTTTATATCCCCTGACACAGGCAAATGCCAGTAAGAGTGCAGCAATGACTCCAGCCCATGTTAAAGTCATTTGATTCCTCCTAACTCAATTTTATCACATCTACACCACTGTCAAGTACAAGGAGATATCGGTTCCATCCGATTTTAAAGAAATCTTTAATTGTCCCATCTACACTTCCAAGATATTTCTGAACTCCTCTGCTGTTCATTACACACATCTGAGAGCTGTTATACATTAAAATATTTCCATCACTCAGCTTAATTGTTGTATACGGAATGTTAAAATCCTGTGTGAATTTCAGATTACCATCTGTAGTGTATACTTCCATTGTATACTGTTTATCTTTGCTGTCATTTTTGAACACAAGACCAATCATGTCATTATCTAAAAAAGTACTTACAATTTCTTTGTCTACTTCTACGGTTTTCGTTTCCTTCGGAATCTGACTTCCCTGATAAAGGGTAAAACCATTATCTTTAAGTGCTACAGAACGGTTATTATCAAGATACTGAATCTGTGGTACTACTACGCCTTCGTATTTATAGCCACTGACGATTCTGTCATCTTCATTCTGTCCCACATCTCCAAAATTATAGAATGCAACATAACTGGTTGTATCGCTGCCATCTACAAACTGATATGTGACCATCATAACAACACCATCCTCAGATATGGCAATATCCAGTGGATATCCAGGATCATCCACCTTTGTCTGATTTTCAGCAATCAGACTTCCATCTGTACTGTAAAAATCAATCCAGGTATCATCTCCTCCATCAAGGATGGCCGCTACCAAGCCACTCTTAGAAACCCTCGCCTTAATAATACTGTAAGAAGTTGTCACGCTTCCTGTTTTTCCCGATTTATCATATATTTCCAATGTGTTTCCGTCTTTATCTGCAATCACTGCACGCGTTCCGTTCACATCAGCGATTGGATTCTGCATCTGATAGGTCTCACTCCAGAGCGTACTCATCTTATCAGAAACAAGAGAGACTTCATCAGAACTGTAACGAAGGATATCTCCATCCATTTCTACATAATTTGTAGATACAACATCTTCCTGTTCGCTGGATTGTACCACCTTATAGTTATGGTAGCTTCTCTTTTCTATATAGAATCCTACAGCAGTTACAGCAGCAGCGATTGCCACTACTGTAATGACGGTTTTCTTTACTATATTTCTTTTATGTCTGGATAATTTCCGTTCATAATCATCTGCATATTCATCAACAGACATTCCTTTTTGCTTTGCCAGCCTTTTCTTTTCTGCCTGAAGTTTTTTCTTTTTGTGTTTATTTTTCAATTTCCTGATTGTATTTGCCATTTTAGCCCTTACCTTATTTCTCAATTCATCTACATTTTTATTTATTCTTTGACTATGCTGTGATTTATAGTGTATTCCCAAATCCGCATTTTACAATATCAGAATCCAAACATCCTTGACCCTAATATCATTTTTTCGTTTCATTATAGCACAGTTTTCTAAGGTAATACAATTACTTGTCCGGGATAAATGATTTCATCTGCTGATATCCCATTCACCTGACAGATCTGGCTAATAGCTTCCACACTCCCATATCTGTCCATACATATCTGAAAAAGTGTGTCTCCAGGCTGGATCACATAAGATTCATGCGTTGTATCTGATGCGGCCTCCCTGTTCTCTTTTTCGGCAGCTTCCCTGACACGTTTCTTTGCCTTGCGTTCATCCGCTTCCTGCTGGTAAATTTGTTCTGTTTTATCTGCACTTTCTGTATTTTCTACTTTTGCCGCCGGTACCTGCCCGGTTTTATCTGATTTTGTTTCCGTCCCAACTTTTTTTGCTGCCATCGGAATCGGAGAAATTTCCTCCCTGATTGTTGGAGTAACGGTTTCCTCTGCTCTGGCTGTCGGTGAAGGTGTAACTTCCTCAACGATCACAGAAGAAACTGTAGCAGCATCTGTTCCTGGCTGTGTTGTCTTCTGGTAACCCCTGTAGAAATTCACGCCCACAGACAAAACTGCAATTGCCAGGCACGCAGTTAATCCATATGAAAAAACAGAAGGAGCTGCCGACTCCTTCTTTATCTCTTTTTTATCTGTAATTATTTTTCGGAAATCTTTTACAGCCTGATCCTCATAATGTTCCTGCACCTCCGGCTGAAGTTCTTTATTCTTATCGATCATATAAGTCTGCATACTGGGATTTTTCTCATAATAGAGATAGTAACCTCCAAGATGCACCATTTCATTATTCTCATAATGAAAAAAAGCATCCTCCCTTTCCTGCGGCTCCATAAGCATCAGTACTTTTTCGCCACCGAAATGTTTCATGTGTATCTTAGTCATCAGCTCTGAAACTTCCAGCACAAGCTGAGGCTGTGAAAAAAACCAACCTACAATTTCCTGCTCTGCAAAATACTTTTCCTGCTCTTTCTGTATCTTTTTCCACTGCTCCCCCGAAAAATCAATATGATCTGGTGCTGCATCCATATCCTCTGCCATCATTGCCCCTTTTATGAACAGATATGCAGTCTGGGAACGCCATTTAATCTCCCCTGTGAGAACCGCAACTTGTGCCTTCGTCTCACCTGATACGTTCTCTGACCTGGCAAGTCTTACCAGAAATGTGTATACATAGTCTTCCATATAAATCTTATAATCGTCGCGTACAAGACCGATCTGGCGTATATTTCTGGGTAATCCGAACGGTTCTTCACCGCTTTTTGCGTCCTGAGATTCATCTTTATAGATTACTTCTATCATATCTCATCACCCCTTCGGGTATCAGAATAGCACAGGCAAATCGCAGATTTTAGCACTTTGTAAGAGAGATTTATAAGAATTTGGCGACAGATTTTGCACTGTGCATAATTTCTCTCTGAACGGGATATGATGAAACATAGATATTGGTATGGAAAATATTTCTAAGAACGTAAAAAAATCATCCGGAGGACTGTATGGTATTTTATGTAAACTCGCAAAAAAGCAACTCTCCGCAGGAAATTGCTTCTTTTCTGAACAGATGCATTCTTCATTACCCCGGCAAGTGGTCGGAACTGGTCTTTCTGTGTATCGGAAGCGACCGGGTAACAGGAGACTGTCTCGGTCCGTATATCGGCCATCAGCTGACCGAACGACTAAATGTACATGACATTTATATTTACGGCACACTGAAATCCCCCGTACATGCCCTGAATCTGGAAAAAATTTCCCGCAGGATCAAACTTCTGCATCCTGACAGTCTGGTGATCGCTATTGATGCCTCTCTTGGACAAAAAAAGCACCTCGGGTACGTGACCATCGCAGATGGTGCACTGTACCCAGGTGCCGGAGTTCAAAAAGAACTTCCTCCTGTAGGTGATATTCACATTACAGGGATTGTAAACATCGCTGGACTTCTGGAGCAGTTGACGCTTCAGACTACCCGACTGTCTACTGTAATTTCCCTGGCAGATACCATAACACAGGGAATCTTAAATTATACGAATTCTTTGATCTGTTTGTAGATACCTTCAGCATCAAGACCATATTTCTCAAGAAGAGCTACAGCTGGACCTGATTCTCCGAATACATCATTTACACCGATACGTTTTACAGGTACAGGAGCTTTTTCAGACAGGCATTCGCATACAGCGCCGCCAAGTCCGCCGATTACAGAATGTTCCTCTACAGTTACAACTTTGCCTGTTTCTTTGGCTGCTGCAACTACGAGTTCTTCATCCAGAGGTTTAATTGTATGGATATTGATCACTTTCGCATCTACACCGTCTGCTGCAAGCTTCTCTGCTGCTTCAAGAGCAGGAGCTACACAAAGACCGTTTGCGATGATAGTAAGGTCTTTTCCTTCACGAAGGACGATACCTTTACCTAATTCAAATTTGTAGTCCGGTCTGTCGTTGATAACAGGAGCTGCCAGACGTCCAAATCTCATATATACAGGTCCAACATGCTCGTAAGCTGCTTCTACCATAGCTTTTGCTTCAATATCATCAGAAGGGCATGCAACAACCATTCCCGGGATTGCTCTCATAAGTGCGAAGTCTTCGCAGCACTGATGTGTTGCACCATCTTCACCTACAGAGATTCCACCGTGAGTAGCACCGATCTTTACATTGATCTTCGGATATGCGATAGAGTTACGAACCTGCTCAAAAGCACGTCCTGCTGCAAACATAGCAAATGTGCTGGCAAAAGGAACTTTTCCTGTTGTAGCCAGACCTGCAGCAATACCCATCATATTGCACTCAGCAATACCGCAGTCGATGTGACGTTCCGGGAATTCTTTCTTAAACATACCTGTCTGAGTAGCTGCAGCAAGGTCAGCGTCCAGAACGACCAGGTTGTCATGTTTCTTACCTAATTCAACCAGTGCAGCGCCGTAGCTTGCTCTTGTTGCGATCTTCTTTACTTCTGACATAATGCTTCACCTACCTTTTCTAAGTCTGCCATTGCCTGTGCATACTGCTCGTCATTCGGAGCTTTGCCATGCCATCCGGCCTGGTTTTCCATGAAGGAAACGCCTTTTCCTTTTACAGTTTTCATAATGATCGCTGTAGGCATTCCTTTGGTAGCCTTAGCTTCATCAAAAGCAGCTTTTAACTGATCCATATCATTTCCGTCTGCAACGTTGATCACATGGAAGTTAAATGCTTCAAATTTCTTATCGATCGGGTATGGAGAGCATACATCATCAATCTTACCGTCGATCTGAAGTCCATTGTTATCTACGATCACTACAAGGTTGTCCAGTTTTCTGTGACCTGCGAACATAGCAGCTTCCCATACCTGGCCTTCCTGAATCTCGCCGTCACCTAATAAAGTGTATACGCGATAGCTTTCGTTGCTTAATTTAGCAGAAAGTGCCATACCTACTGCTGCAGAGATTCCCTGTCCAAGAGAACCGCTGGACATATCAACGCCCGGGATATGTTTCATATCCGGATGTCCCTGTAAATAAGATCCCAGATGACGAAGAGTCTTCAGGTCTTCTTTCGGGAAAAATCCTCTTTCTGCAAGTGCAGAATAGTATCCTGGTGCTGTGTGGCCTTTGGAAAGTACGAAACGGTCACGATCAGCTTTCTTAGGATCCTTAGGATCGATATTCATTTCTTCAAAATATAAATATGTGAATACATCTGCTGCAGACAGAGATCCGCCCGGATGTCCTGCTTTTGCAGCATGTACTGCTGTAACGATGTCTTTGCGGACTTCGTTTGCAATTTTCTGAAGTTCTAATTTTTCCATTATGGTAAATTCTCCTTATTCGCCGAATACTGCTTTATAATCTTTCTGGAATTTCTCGATACCTGCATCTGTCAGAGGATGTTTTGTCATCTGTACGATTACGCTGTATGGAACAGTTGCGATGTCAGCACCTGCAAGTGCGCAGTCTGTTACATGGATCGGATTTCTTACGCTTGCTGCGATGATCTCTGTTTCGATTCCAGCAACTTCGAAGATCTCAGCGATCTCACGGATCAGGTCAACGCCTCTTGTGGAAATGTCATCAAGTCTTCCAAGGAATGGAGAAACATATGTTGCACCAGCTCTTGCAGCAAGAAGTGCCTGGTTCGCTGTGAAGATCAGAGTAACGTTTGTTTTGATTCCTTCTGCGGAAAGAACTTTAACTGCTTTCAGACCTTCTACTGTCATAGGGATCTTAACAACCATGTTTGGATGGATCGCTGCGATCTCACGGCCTTCTTTGATCATTCCTTCAGCGTCTGTTGTTGTAGCTTTCACTTCTCCGCTGATCGGTCCGTCTACGATAGATGTGATCTCTTTGATTACTTCGTTGAAATCTCTTCCTTCTTTTGCGATAAGAGATGGGTTTGTAGTAACACCACAGATTACTCCCATATCGTTAGCTGCTTTAATATCTTCTACTTTGGCTGTGTCAATAAAAAATTTCATGTTCTTAACCCTCCTGATTTGGTTACTGTTCGCTTTTGACCATTGCCCACTCTTTGTGAGACAACGGTATGTGAACAGTAATAATTTTTGCTCACTTACAAGCGTTCGTTTGTTGATGATTTCATTATATCAAAGTTCTTCGGAAGGTCAAGTGTCCGAAAAATTATTAATAATTTTTCTATTAATAATTATATTTTTTATTAATTCTAATCACCTTGTGAAAGGATTATCAATCAGCATTTTTACAGATTTCTACAGGATATCATATTTTCAGTTGTGTTCTGAAGTTCCAAATTATTATTAATAATTTCGTATGGCGTATTTAATTAATTTTCCCGGCAGGGTTCTTCCGGGTTCTTGCATATCCGGTTGTTCGCCTGGATATAAGCTTTGGTGTGTATTCGATATTGTAAAGACTGATAGGGGCCGAGTCTGTCATGGCTCTCTCCCTGGTATCGATCTTGCGCAGGATGATGTCACATGCATCCTGGCCTTTCAGTGCTACGAAATGATCGATAGTAGTCAGAGAAATTCTGCGAATACTGGAATAAAAGATATTATCACATCCAATCACCGACACATCTCTAGGGACATGTACCTTTGCCTCATGAAGTGCATCCAGTGCTCCGATTGCCATCATGTCATTCTGACCGGCAATAGCAGTAAACTGTCTGCCCTCCTGCAGAAGTTCCATCGTAAGCTGATATCCCATGGAATACTCGGTGTCCATCCGGGGGATTCTGGAATCAATGGATTCGTCTGCTGCCTTGATGATCACATGGTCCTTCAGACCTTCCTTCTCAAATTCTTTTACAAAACCGTTTACACGTTTACTTCTCTGCCACTGCCTTCTGGTCAGCGGAGGAGTGATAAATGCTACATCTCTGTGTCCAAGATCAAGCAAATGTCTTGCCATCATTTTTCCCACCACTGTATTGTCCTGATTAATAGCATCTACTGTGGTGGTTTTCTCCTTGTTGCTGATAATAACAAGGGGGATACTCTGCGCCAGTTCCTCTACCTGCTGCTGGAAATCCGGATTTGGATTACAGCTGTAGATGATTCCCTGAGGCTGAATGGTGTGCATCATCCGAAGGTATTTCTCCTCCAGACGGGCATCTCTTTGTGTATTGCAGATAAAGACGCCATAGCCTTGCTTGTTTGCGACTGCCTCTACTCCCTGGAGCAGAAGTACATAATATGGGCTCGTCAGAGTTGGGCAAAAGACAACGATCAGTTTCTCCTTCCTGCTGTCTTTCTTGTTTTTGCGGCCCGGAAGCTGGTAGCCTAATTCTCTGGCTGCCTGTTCTACCTTCTCTACGGTTTCTCTGGAAAAAGATACATTGTATTTTTTATTCAGGACCATGGAGACAGTTGCCTGGGAGACTCCGGCTCTCTGGGCCACATCGGAAGAAGTTGCTTTCTTTTTTGACAAAAGTACTCCTCCTTTATATCAATTTTTTCGTCAAGCAAACAAATTTCGTTCGCCTGTTAAGTCAAGCAGTTATTCGCCAACCGCTTATTTGTTTAATTGTACAGGAAAGCTTTCTCCTGTACATTATAACTCTACTCGACCCTCAAGAGCACGAAGCAGAGTTACTTCGTCAATATATTCCAGATCACCGCCTACCGGAACACCGCTGGCGATCCTGCTGACTTTAATCCCTGTTGGCTTGATCAGTTTGCTGATGTACATAGCTGTTGTCTCGCCTTCCAGACTGGAGTTGGTGGCAACGATCACTTCTTTTACATCGTCTTTGGTCAGACGCTGCATAAGTTCTTTCAACTTGATATCATCTGGTCCAACTCCAAGCATAGGTGAGATCGCACCGTGAAGTACATGATAAACACCATCAAATTTACCGGTTTTTTCATAAGCGGCAAGATCTCTGGTATTCTCCACTACCATGATCACAGAATGGTCTCGCTTGTCATTGCTGCAGATCGGACATATTTCCCTGTCTGTAAGAGTGTAGCAGCATTTACAATACTGCACGTTCTCTCTTGCATTCACGATAGATGATGTAAGCTGGTCTACCTGATCTTTTGGCATATTCATAATGTGAAATGCCAGTCTCTGTGCTGACTTCGCACCGATTCCCGGAAGATGGGAAAGCTGCTCGATCAGCTTATTGATATGACTGCTGTAGTATTCCATCAGAATGGAAGTCCTCCACCAAGTCCGCCCAGACCACCGGTCAATTTGGACATAACAGCCGTGGATTCTTCTTCTACTTTACGAAGTGCTTCGTTTGTAGCTGCTACGATCAGGTCTTCCAACATTTCGATGTCGTCCGGATCTACTACTTCTTCCTGAAGTTTCACTTTCGTTACTTCTCTCTTACCGGAGATTGTCACTTCTACAGCTCCGCCGCCTGCAGTTGCTGTGAATTCTTTCTCTTCGAGAGCTTTCTGGTTCTCTTCCATCTGGCGCTGCATCTTCTGCGCCTGTTTCATAAGATTATTCATATTTCCCGGCATACCCATTCCCGGGAATCCTCCACGTTTTGCCATTTGTGGTATCCTCCTTGTTATTCATTCTTATTTATATTCTTGATATGTTTCATGTCTCATCAGGATCCAGTCATAACTGCCTGTCAGGCTGCCAGATTCTCAACCGGTCATTATTCCTGTGGTTCATCAGGATCTTCCTCTATAATAACGTCCATATGGATATTATCCCTGATTGCCTGATCCACGGTAATATCTGCCAGGTTTGTATGCTGATGCTGATTGGCTACCAGCATCTCAATTTCTACGGATTTTCCTGTCTGTGCGGCAATGATATCCTGAAGTTCTTTCTTCGCATCTGGATCATCAACATATGACTGACCCAGGAAATCCTGAAATTCTACATAAAGGATTGGCTCTCCAGTCTCACCATTATACTTCGGAATTGACTTTTGAAGCATCTGTTTGAACATCCCTGTTGTCTGACCTGTGATCACTCTCCATCCAGCTACGATCTTCTGCAGATCCTCTGGAGCTGCTTTTGCCGGAGGCTTCTTCTCTGCTGCCGCAACAACTGCACCAGTTTCTGCACCGGACACACTGTTTCCCTGCTGTACGATCACCTGCTGCACCGGGCGCTCATCCATACGCTGTTCCAGTACACGCAGTCTGTCCAGAACGGAATCCAGATTTGTCTCCATTGCAGGACGGCAGAGTTTGATCAGTGCAATCTCTACCAGAACTCGTTTCTGAGTGGCATAGCGGATCTGATTGGAAAGATCAGAAAAAATGCGGATATAGCGCATCAGTGTCTCCACATCCAGCATCGTGCTCTCTTCTTTCAGAAGCTTCATGTTCTCTGAAGAAACATCAATCGCTTCCTCCGGATCCTCAGATGTCTTCACAAGAAGAAGATTTCGCATATACCAGGTAAAATCTCCAACAAACTGGCTCAGTTCCCTTCCTCCTACGATCAGTTCCTCCAGGATATGGATGGAACCTGTCACATCTCCCTGGATTACTTTTCGCAGAAGTTTACTGAATACTTCTGTGTCAACAGCTCCAAGAACTTCCAGAACTTTATCATAGGTAAGTTCCTGGCCCAGGTAAAAGGCGATACACTGATCAAGAAGACTAAGCGCGTCTCGCATAGAACCGTCTCCTGCCTTCGCTACATAGCGGACTGCTTTTTCCTCGGCTTCTATGCCTTCGACTTTGAGCAGTTCATCCAGTCTGGCAGCGATCGTATCTATGGTAATTCTGTGGAAATCATATCTCTGGCATCTGGACAAGATTGTAATAGGAATCTTGTGTGCCTCTGTTGTTGCAAGGATAAACATGACATAAGACGGCGGTTCTTCCAGCGTTTTCAGCAGGGCGTTGAATGCGCCTACGGAAAGCATATGAACCTCGTCTATGATGTATACTTTGTATTTACCTTCTGTGGGGCGGTAGGAAACCTCTTCTCTGATCTCTCGGATGTTGTCTACACCGTTGTTGGATGCAGCATCGATTTCGATCACATTCATTGCAGTTCCTGCCTGGATTGCTTTGCACATGGCGCATTCGTTGCAGGGGCTGCCGTTTACGGGATGTTCACAGTTGACTGCTTTCGCCAGAATCTTGGCTACTGTTGTTTTACCGGTACCTCTGGTTCCACAGAACAGATAGGCATGGCCAATACGGTTGTGCTTAATCTGGTTGGTCAGGGTAGTCACGATGTGATCCTGACCTTTGACATCTGCAAAATTATCCGGTCTGAATTTTCTGTAAAGAGCAGTGTAACTCATGAACAAACTCCTCTCTTATTATCACAGCCGCCGCGGAAAAAATTCCCGCGGCGGTCTTTTTTACATCAGTATCTTATATGAAAAGGTATCTTCCAGTCAAGTACTGTTTCGTTATCAGTCACCGAAACTGATGCCGATCTGCTTAGCAGCCTGTACCAGCTGGTCTTTTGGTGATACCATCTTAAGTTTGCCAGCACACTCTTCAAGCGGTACTCGTTTGATCTTGCCATTTACCACGCCGATCATTACACCGTATTCACCGTCGATGATAGCCTGTGCTGCGCCTGCGCCGATTCTTGTAGAAAGAACGCGGTCATATGGGCATGGTTCTCCGCCTCGCTGTGTATGGCCAGGTACTGTGACACGTACTTCGCTTCCGATCTCTTTAAAGATCTGATCAGCGATCTCGTAGGAAACAGACGGATATTTCTTTGCTCTGGCTTCCAGTTTCTCTTTGTATTTCTTCTTAGGAAGTTCTGCGTCTTCTTTGGAGATCGCACCTTCTGCAACTGCAAGGATCGTGAAACGTTTGCCTGCTTTGGCACGTTTCTGGATAGCTGCTGTGACTTTCTTGATATCATATGGGATTTCAGGGATCAGGATGATATCTGCACCACCGGCAACACCTGCATGAAGTGTCAGGCTTCCTACTTTGTGTCCCATGATTTCTACGATAAATACACGACCATGTGAAGATGCAGTTGTATGGATGCAGTCAATGGCGTTTGTTGCAATGTTTACTGCACTCTGGAAACCAAATGTCATGTCTGTTCCATAGATATCATTGTCAATGGTCTTTGGAAGATGGATAATGTTTAATCCTTCTTCTCTCAGGAGGTTTGCAGTCTTCTGGGTTCCGTTTCCACCGAGGATTACCAGGCAGTCAAGGCAGAGTTTGTAATAGGTCTGCTTCATTGCTTCAACCTTATCCAGGCCATTCTCATCCGGAACGCGCATCAGCTTAAACGGCTGTCTGGAAGTTCCGAGGATCGTTCCGCCCTGTGTAAGGATTCCTGAGAAGTCCTTGGCTGTAAGCATACGGTATTTGCCATAGATCAGTCCCTTATATCCATCGTCAAATCCATAAACTTCTAATTCGTCCACATTGTTGGTCAGTCCTTTTACTACTCCTCGCATGGTAGCGTTAAGTGCCTGACAGTCACCGCCGCTAGTAAGCATACCTATTCTCTTAATCATGATAGTATCCTCCATTTCTGTGTTTATCAATATCCAATACAAGACACGCTGTGTATTCATGGTTACTGGTCACGGAGTGAACAGTAACTATTTATGTGTTATTATCAGAAAGTGA
The DNA here is from genome assembly GCF_052063845.1 of Blautia sp. HCP3S3_D9. Taxonomy (NCBI): domain Bacteria; kingdom Bacillati; phylum Bacillota; class Clostridia; order Lachnospirales; family Lachnospiraceae; genus Blautia; species Blautia sp. HCP3S3_D9. The sequence goes on along the minus strand of NZ_JBQHWS010000100.1, from coordinate 778 downwards.
ACCATAACACCATAACATATCTGTTTCCAGAATAAAGATAGTTTATTTCTATTTATTATATAATATTTGCTGTTTTCACACAATAGTGTTGGAAAACTTTTGTTCGCAATAAACAAAGTCCTCAGAGTTTAAACTCCAAGGACCTTGTTACGTTAAACGCATTTGTATTACATTTATCTTCTGTTTGCAACATGTCTTTATGCATACATAAGTTTTCCTTTAGGTTCTGGTACTTCCATCCCCCGCTCTTTGACAACTTCTATCCACTCTTTAATGACAATTTCAGCATTTTCCAGTGCTTCCCGCGCTGTAACTCCATCCGCCATACATCCAGGAAGCTCAGGTACTTCTACAATAAATGCTTCATCATCTTTCGACCAGTATATAATACGTTCATATTTATACATTCTGATACCTCCTTATATCGACAATTTATATTTTAGTAAATAGTTTCTAATCTGCCTTACCTGATATGGCTTAGCTTTATTTCCCATCGGCTGTATATTAATATTTTCCGGGTTATCTCCATAATATTCAAATCCCAAGGCAGCAAGCAAAGACTGAATATCTCTGAATTTCACATTTTTATCCTGTGTACCACTCTTTTCGAGTGTTGACATTCTTGCCCTTCTTTCTATTATAGATTTTAATTAAATTAACTTGTTGTGCTAGATAAAATAAATATAAAGAAACTTCAACAAAATGTGCTATCCTATTTGTAGGGAATACAACGAAAGGAGGCCTGTCTCTTATACACATCTGACGCTGCCGACGACCT
>NZ_JBQHWS010000099.1:0-13722 GCF_052063845.1 Blautia sp. HCP3S3_D9 | reverse complement strand
ACCGAGATCTACACTAGGTAGGTCGTCGGCAGCGTCAGATGTGTATAAGAGACAGGGAAAGGATTGTGTACTGTATGTAAAAGAATATGTGAAGTCTATGAAAGATGCGGTAAAAGAAGCGTAAGTATAGAAAAAGGGACGCGCAGAAACATATTTGATTTCGTGTGCGGTTTCGGAGCCTAAGAACTTCTAAGCTGCTAAAAATATGCTAAAACCATAAGAAAAATGACCCAAACTCGCCGCCAGCGGCTCAGACAGTGGGTCATTTTTCTTATAACGCATATTTTTACCAGCAAAGAAGTTCTAAGACTCCTGCAAATGCACGCGAAATCAAATAGGTTTCTGCGCTGTTTTTTGGCAAATTATTAATTCGGAATGATTTTATAAAAAGGTTTTTAAAACTTGCAGAACCCCATTTTCCCAGTAAGGCGGACAGGTATCTTTGGCAGCAGCCTGAACTTCCGGGCGGGAGTTGGAAACTGTATAGCTAAAACCTGCTTCTCGAAGCATTTCAATATCATTAATATTATCACCGAAAGTACATGTCTCATCAGGCGCAATCCCAAGATATTCCTGCAGAAAAGCCAATGCAGAAGCTTTCCCTGAACCCTGCAGAGTAGCATCCATCCATTCTTTTCCAGCAGCAGCAAGCGTAATCTTATCCTTCCATGCAGGTGTAAACAGAGGCTTACACATTTCTTCACACGCATCCGGATGATAAACCGAGAACTTAATAACCTGCTGATCCTCAAGACTAAACGGATCCGGAACCTCACGGATATCATATCCATAAGAATCCCTCAGCCAATGAAACATTCTGCTTCCCCCATCTTCAGCAAAACAATAATCCGGTGTAGAAACAAAATAATCACACGCTGGCATACTATCCCTGACCATAGCACTCATCCCCTTCCAGAGCTCATCCGACATCATATCCACTTTCAGAACCTCTTTCGGCGTCCGCACAACAGTCCCTCCATCCGAAATATAAAGCAGCCTGTCCGCAATCGGCGCAAACAACTTCCTCTCACTCCGATACTGTCTCCCTGAACAGGCAACAAAAATAATCCTCTTATCAATTAACTTCCCAATCACATCCATATATTCCGGATCAATCACTAAAGTCCCATCTTTTACCAAAGTTCCATCTATATCAGAAGCAATCAATTTAATCATAATAAAAAATCCTCTCTATAACAAATAAAATCCATTCATTCAATAACACCTCCCATTCTACCATGCAAATCTATATCTTTCTACATAAAATTACAGCAAATCTATGACGTACTCATAGTAAGTCAACCAATCCAATAAGTCGCAAGGCAACTGTTTAAAGGAAATAAATTCACAACATTAGAGTTCCTATCCCGCGAAACCGCACCCAATACCAAAATATTTCATGTCGTCCCCAATTATTTTGTCCACCACTCCCCATTGACTTTTTTATTCTTTTTTCTTATATTATATAAATAGAAATCCGCATACCCTCTTTTGTATGCGTCCCCAAACTTTGAAAAAAAGGAGAACTGCTCGAAATGAACAAAAAAATGCTCTTTGTTTTCAACCCCAAAGCAGGCAAAGGCAAGATCAAAACCAACCTGCTTGATATTGTAGATATATTCAACAAAGGCGGCTACGAAGTCACCATCTATTCCACACAGAAACCAAGAGATGCCTACGAAAAAGCCAAAGAATACGAATCTAAAGTAGATCTCATCGTATGTAGCGGCGGTGACGGCACACTTGACGAAGTAGTCACCGGAGTCATGGAGAAAAAAAGCTCCATTCCGATCGGATACATTCCGGCAGGAAGTACCAACGACTTTGCAAACAGTCTCTTTATGCCGAAAAGCATGACAGAAGCAGCCTCCATGATCATGTCGGAGGAACTTTATCATTGCGACATTGGCAGATTCAATAACCAGAGCTTTACATATATAGCAGCTTTCGGTCTTTTCACAGATGTAGCCTACCAGACAGACCAGGATCTCAAGAACATTCTGGGACATGTTGCCTATCTCCTGGAAGGAGTCAAACGACTTTTCGATATCAAATCATACCGTATGAAAATTGAATCAGAAGAATTAACCGTAGAAGACGATTTCATCTTCGGAATGGTTACAAATTCCAGATCCGTAGGCGGATTCAAGAATCTCACAGGCAAGAATGTAGACATGAACGACGGACTCTTCGAAGTAACCATGATCACAAGACCGAAGAATCCACTGGAATTACAGGAAATCATGACAGCCATGCTTACAGCAGAGGACAATACAGATCTGATTCATTCCTTTAAATCAGCTAGAGTAACCCTCACATCAGAGGAAGCAGTATCCTGGACTCTGGACGGTGAATTCGGCGGCAGCCATACACAGGTAGAGATAGAGAACTGCCACGAAGCACTGAATCTGTATCTTAAAAGTACCAAGAATGAGGAAACCAAAACAATTGGCATTTCCCCGTTAATAAATAAAAAGGAGAAATAAAATGGGTGAGTATATCAATGTAGTAGAGACTTTTGGATGTGACGTGTTTAATGATTCCGTCATGCAGGCACGACTTCCGAAGAAGATCTACAAAGAATTGAAAAAAACCATAGAAGAGGGCAAAGAACTGTCTATGGAAATCGCAGATGTAGTAGCACACGAGATGAAAGAATGGGCCATTGAAAAAGGTGCCACACACTACAGCCACTGGTTCCAGCCTCTTACAGGCGTGACAGCAGAGAAACACGATGCCTTTATCACAGCTCCGATGGATAATGGCAAGGTTCTGATGTCCTTCTCCGGAAAAGAACTGATTAAAGGTGAACCGGATGCATCTTCTTTCCCGTCCGGTGGATTAAGAGCAACTTTTGAGGCAAGAGGATATACAGCGTGGGACTGCACATCACCGGCATTTGTACGCCATGATGCAGCAGGTGCAACTCTCTGCATCCCGACCGCATTCTGCTCCTACACAGGAGAAGCCCTTGACCAGAAAACACCGCTGCTTCGTTCTATGGAAGCGATCAACACCCAGGCACTCCGCCTGCTCAGACTTTTCGGCAACACAACTTCTAAGAAAGTAACTCCGTCCGTAGGAGCAGAGCAGGAATATTTTCTGGTAGACAAAGAGAAATGGCTTCAGAGAAAAGACCTGATCTATACAGGCAGAACACTTTTCGGTGCCATGCCTCCTAAAGGCCAGGAGATGGATGACCATTATTTCGGAACAATCCGCCAGAGAATTTCCGCATATATGAAAGAGGTAAATGAAGAATGCTGGAAACTGGGCGTACCTGCCAAGACACAGCATAATGAAGTTGCTCCTGCACAGCATGAACTTGCACCGATCTATGCACCGGTCAACATCGCAGCAGACCAGAACCAGATGATGATGCGTATCCTGAAGAAAGTAGCCAGCCGTCACGGAATGCGCTGCCTGCTTCATGAGAAACCATTTGCAGGTGTAAACGGTTCCGGTAAGCACAATAACTGGTCCCTTACCACAGATGACGGGATCAACCTTCTGGATCCGGGCAAAACACCGCATGACAATATCCAGTTCCTGCTGGTTCTTACCTGTATCCTCAAAGCAGTAGACGAGCATGCAGATATTCTCCGTGAATCAGCAGCAGATGTAGGAAATGACCAGAGACTTGGTGGTCATGAAGCACCTCCAGTTGTAATCTCCGTATTCCTTGGAGAACAGCTTGAGGATGTTCTTGAGCAGTTAGTCAACACAGGAACAGCAACACACAGCAAGAAAGGAAGCAAACTGGAAACAGGTGTTAAGACACTTCCTGATTTCATGAAAGACGCTACGGACCGTAACCGTACTTCACCGTTTGCTTTCACAGGAAATAAATTCGAGTTCCGTATGGTAGGTTCCAGAGATTCCATTTCCGGATGCAACGTAGTCCTGAATACCATTACAGCAGAAGCATTTAAGGAAGCATGCGACCGCCTGGAAAATGCACAGGACTTTGACCTGGCAGTACATGACCTGATCAAAGAATACGCAACAGAACATCAGAAGATCGTCTTCAACGGAAACGGCTATGCACCGGAATGGGAAGCAGAAGCAAAACGCCGTGGACTTCCGATCCTTCCTACTATGGTAGATGCTATTCCTGCACTTACCACAGAGAAATCTGTCAAACTGTTTGAAGCATTTGACGTATTCTCCAGAACAGAGCTGGAATCCCGTGCAGAGATCAAATATGAGATTTACTCCAAAGCAATCAACATCGAAGCAAAGACAATGATTGATATTGCAACTAAACAGATCATCCCTGCAGTTATCAGATATACAACTGTACTTGGCGAGTCCATCAACACAGTTAAGGCAGCAGGCGAGGGCCTGATCGATGTGAGTGTACAGCTTGACCTGCTCAAGAAGGCATCAAAACTTTTAAAGAGCACAAACAGCGCCATGAGCAAACTCAGTAAACTGGTTGAGAAGATTCCGGAACAGGCAGAGGGACAGGACAGAGCAGTATTCTGCAAAGAGAAAGTCGTACCTGCAATGGAAGCTTTACGTGAGCCTGTAGATGAACTGGAAATGATCGTAGATAAGGAAATGTGGCCAATGCCGTCTTATGGAGATCTTATATTCGAAGTATAATATTATTGTAAAAACGCAGACAGAAATGCTATAATAAAAAGGTCGTGAGTCTAAAAACAGATGGGCGGCCTTTTTCTAAAATACAAACTGGACTATAATAGTCACATAAAGAAGCAATCAGAAAGCGTATTATATGAATGTCTTTCTCTTATTTGCTTCTGATATCTGATAAGGAATAACATAACAAGAAGGAGAACTAAATGGAAGAACTGAAATTTCTGGAGGAACAGCAGGTATCCCCTGAACTGATAAAGAGAGTAGAAGAATTCCGTACTCAGTACGATGTAGCACCGGAGGTGACCGGCAGGATTGTGAAACCATCCATCCCATTTTACGGAAAGGACATTCTGGAAATGGCAATCGCCGGACTACTCAAAGGAGAAAACCTCTTACTTACCGGACCGAAAGCAACAGGAAAGAATATTCTTGCAGAAAATCTTGCATACATTTTCAACCGCCCTGCATATAATGTTTCTTTCCATGTGAATACAAACAGCGGCGATCTGATCGGAACAGACACTTTCGTGGACAACGAAGTAAAACTTCGCAAAGGAACTATCTATCAGTGTGCAGAATACGGCGGATTCGGAATCCTCGATGAGATCAACATGGCAAAGAACGACGCGGTCTCCGTTCTCCATGCAACTCTGGACTACCGTCGTTCCATTGATGTCCCAGGTTATGATAAAATTGACCTCCACTCTGCAGCTCGTTTTATCGGAACCATGAATTACGGATACGCAGGAACAAAAGAACTCAATGAAGCTCTGGTATCCAGATTTCTGGTCATCGATATGCCCGCCCAGACTGAAGAATCCCTGGAATTCATTTTCCACCAGATGTTCCCGAATGTAAAAGAAAACGCCAGAACACAATTCATCGGTGTATTTCTGGATCTGCAGCTCAAAGCCACAAACAGCGAAATATCCACCAAACCGCTGGACCTGCGAGGTCTCCTTGCTGCCATGAAAATCGTAGAGACAGGACTTTCACCGCGAAAAGCAGTTACCATGGGTGTGGTAAACAAGACTTTTGATATTTTCGAGAAAGAAATCGTGGAAGACGTAGTAAGAACCAGAATTCCGGCAGACTGGACAAGGGATGATGTATATGAAAGATGAGAAAATCGTAGAAATTGACGATTACCGCCTGGAACTGGAAAACAGAATCCGCAATCTCCTCTGGACCATCAGCGGAGATTACACATTAAATATGAAAGTAGACGTTCCCCTGTATCTCCGCTCAAAAGCAATTGCCCTGTATGACGGAATCAAGCAGGGAGCACTTGCAAAATATTATGATAAAGATCTGCTGGGCTTATATCTGGTAAAAAAAGTTTTCTGTCAGGCAGGCGAAGGAGAATTGACTGCAATTGCACAGCTTTGTGTGGAAGAAGCAATCGGAGATAAAATCTGTCTGGAGCGCCCGGGAGTCCGGGAAATGCAGAAACAGGCATTTGAAGATATCCTTGATCAGGAATTTGAACAGATGCCGGCATACGGAGATATTCTTGGCCGCCTGAAAATCGCCATCCTGCGTGACCACCTGCAGAATGGAAACCATCATGTAGAAGAGCGTCTGCGCAAAATCCGCGATATGGTTTACCAGTCCCGAACTGCCGCAGATACCATGGAACTGATCCGTATCATTGACAGCCTTTACAATACGATCATTGATCCGAACTTTGAGAAAGACCATGGCACGCTGGAACAGATCATGGCAGTCACCATGGAAGAACTTTCAGAATACGATTGGGAGGATTTTCTCACAGAAGATCTCTATGAAGAAGTACTGGAAAGTTACATTGAGCAGATGGCAAACCGTATCACAGACATGGAAGATACCTCTGTCACGGAAGAAATGGAAAAACAGCGCCAGACAAAACACAAAATTACGATTTTGACAGAAGAGGAACTGGAGAAAGCCTACACCTACGTGGAACTGAATTTCGGGAAAACTTACCTTACTCCTGCAGAAGAGAAGCGCATGAATTATCTGATGTGCCGGGAACTTCACAGAGACTGCAGCCTTTATTTTACAGAAGGAATTCTCAAAAATCCGGTCAAACGAAACTATCAGTACGAATACGCAGTGCGCCTGAAGAACAAGAACATCTGGCTTTACCATGACAAACACAGGATCGTGAAACAGAACATCGCATCGCTCACAGACCTTTTGCGAAAGACACTGGTGTTGAAAAGTGAGACACAGGAAGTACTTTCAGACAGAGGCACGATCATCCCATCCAGACTCTGGCGTGTGGGAAGAAGCAGTGAAGCAAATCTGTTCAAAAGAGAACTGAAATCAGATGCATCCGATTTTGTAGTTGATGTGCTGATCGATGCCAGCGGGTCTCAGATGTCCAGGCAGGGAGACGTGGCATTGCAGGCATATATCATCAGTGAGGCACTGAGCAATGTAAACCTGCCTCATCGTGTTATGAGTTTCTGTACATTCTGGGATTACACCATTCTTCACAGATTCCGTGAGTACGATGACCCACAGTCAGCGAATGAAAATATTTTCAATTATGTGACCTCTTCCAATAACAGAGACGGCCTTGCCATCAAAACTGCAGGATACGGTCTGCTCCAGAGACCGGAGGAGAAGAAAATCCTTATTGTATTAAGCGATGGGAAACCATACGATGTCATTGTAAACAGGCCACACGCAAAGAACCCGGAACCTTATATGGGAAAATATGCAGTCAATGACACTGCAACGGAAGTACGTCATCTGCGAAACCTGGGAGTCAGTGTCCTGGGTGTTTTTGCAGGAGAAGAAAAGGACCTTTCGACGGAAAAAAAGATATTTGGAAAGGACTTTGCATATATTCGTGATATTTCGAACTTTTCTAGAATTGTCGGACGATATCTGATCAAACAGTTGGATTCTGATGAATAAACAGACAAAATAACGCAAAAAAGTGATGTTAGAAAACACTAACAAGGTAGAAATTTATCAAATCATCACGTCAATACGGTAAAGTGTGCAAAAATCCATTATTTTCACCTTGCCTTTTTGTATATATTTCGCTATAATGTGATATGTTTATAAATTAATACAAAAGGGAGAGGAAATCATGAACGAAAACAAAGAGTTCAAACCGTACATCCCGGCAGACAAAATCACACCGGAATTTACGGTGACATCCATTGTTATGGGTATCATCCTTGCAGTCATCTTCGGTGCAGCCAACGCTTACCTTGGCCTGCGTGTTGGTATGACTGTATCTGCTTCCATTCCGGCAGCAGTTATCTCCATGGGCGTAATCCGCAAGATCATGAAGAAGAACTCCATTCTGGAGAGCAACATGGTCCAGACGATCGGTTCAGCCGGTGAATCACTGGCAGCCGGTGCAATTTTCACAATGCCAGCTCTGTTCCTCTGGGCAGAAGAAGGACTTTGTGAAATGCCAAGCCTTGTGGAAATCACATTAATCGCACTTTGCGGTGGTATTCTTGGTGTACTTTTTATGGTGCCACTTCGTAATGCCCTGATCGTAAAAGAGCATGCAACACTTCTCTATCCGGAAGGAACTGCCTGCGCAGATGTACTTCTTGCAGGTGAAGAAGGCGGCTCAAACGCAGCTACCGTATTTTCCGGTATGGGAATCGCAGCAGCATTCAAATTTATTGTTGATGGATTAAAAGTAATCCCGGCAGACGTTGCTGTAGCATTTAAAGGACTCAAAGGTGAAATCGGTATGGAAGGTTATCCTGCACTTCTCGGTGTTGGATATATCGTAGGACCGAAGATCGCTTCTTATATGTTTGTTGGTTCTTTAATCGGATGGATGGCGCTGATTCCAATGATCTGCCTGTTCGGTGCTGATACAGTTATGTATCCTGGAACAGAGACAATTGCAACTCTCTATGCAAACGGCGGAGCAGCAGCTATCTGGAGTACTTATGTAAAATATATCGGAGCAGGAGCCATCGCAACAGGTGGTATCATTTCCCTGATCAAATCCCTGCCTCTGATCATTACAACTTTCCGTGACTCTATGAAGAGTATGAAAGGTGGTAAGAATACAAGCACAGCAAGAACTGCACAGGATCTTCCAATGAACTTTATCCTGATCGGTATCGTTGCTATGATCGCAATCATCTGGCTGGTTCCGGCTATCCCGGTAAGCCCGATCGGTGCTCTGATCATTGTAGTATTCGGTTTCTTCTTTGCAACTGTATCTTCCCGTATGGTAGGTCTGATCGGATCTTCCAATAACCCGGTATCCGGTATGGCCATTGCGACTCTTCTGATCGCAACAATGGTTATCAAAGCATCTGGTAAAACTGGTATCGACGGAATGAAAGCTGCAATTGCTATTGGTTCTGTAATCTGTATCATCGCAGCTATCTCCGGTGATACTTCTCAGGACTTAAAGACAGGTTATATCCTTGGTGCAACACCTAAGAAACAGCAGATCGGTGAGCTCATCGGTGTTGTTGCCTCCGGTCTTGCTATCGGTGGTGTTCTTTATCTTCTGAACTCTGCATGGGGATACGGCAGCGCAGAAGTACCTGCTCCGCAGGCTACTCTGATGAAGATGATCGTAGAAGGTATCATGGGTGGTAAACTTCCATGGACACTGGTATTTATCGGTGTATTCCTTGCACTTGGTCTGGAAATCTTAAGAATTCCGGTTATGCCATTTGCTATCGGTCTTTACCTTCCAATCTACCTCAACGCTACTATCATGATCGGTGGTGTTGTTCGTATGTTCGTTGACGGCAGAAAGAATGTTGACGCTAAGACAAAAGAAGAACAGGCAACAGACGGTACACTTTATTGTGCTGGTATGATCGCCGGTGAAGGTCTTGTAGGTATCTTACTTGCAATTCTTGCAGTTGTAAACGTAAGCGGTGTATTCGACCTTTCCGGAAGCATTAACCTTGGAAACGCCGGTGGCGTGATCCTTATGGCAGCTATGATCCTGTTACTTCTGAAATTCAGTATCTGGAAAAAGAAAAAAGCCTGATTTAAGCAGGGATAAAAATATCTGAAATGAGTAAAAAGAAAAAAGAATCACAGATCAATTATCTGGATCTCATTCCTGAACGTTCCTCACAGCTGAAATGGCACACGGACATCAGGGGGAGAATGGTGCTGGAAGTAGAGAATAAGGGTGCATTTAATACGATCGCCCAGAAGCTGTTCAACAAACCCAGATATACAAAGATACATCTGGACGAGAACGGTACATTCATCTGGCCGCTGATAGATGGTAAGAAAACAGTGACAGATATTGCAGCACTGGTAAAAGAGGAATTCGGAGAGAAAGCAGAGCCTTTATATCCGAGAATCGTAAAATACTTTCAGATAATGGAGAGTTATCATTTTATAAATTTTATCAATAAGCCTGAGAAATAAGGTAAGAATAAGAGCGGGAGCAGTCCTATGTGGATTGCTGCCGTTCTTGTAATTTACGGGAAAATAATTACGGCACAGTGATAAAGTGGTATCTTATTTAACCAAATCCACTGCGAAGTGGTTAGTTAGTGTAGAGCTGCGTAGCAAAACGGATGATTTTATTCACTTAAATTACGGCTTGCTGATTGTGCAGCTTCATGATTTACTTTGATCAGAATACCGACAAGTGTCTGATCATACAGTGGCAGATATACTATAATCCACTGATCCCTGAGAATATAAAAGATGCAGGAGGAGAAAGATGAAATTAGCAAATGGAAAAAAATCAAAACTGCTCGAATACCTGATGATCATCGTAGGAACCGGACTGATGTCCCTGGCGATCAATTCTGTATTCGATGCATCCGGAATGGTAACCGGAGGATTTTCCGGCGTAGCAATTATTATCAAAGCATGGACAAAAGGAATCATCGATGGCGGAATCCCTCTCTGGGTAACGAACCTGGGACTCAATATCCCGCTGTTTCTGATCGGGTGGAAAATCCATGGTTTTTCTTTTGTAAAGAAAGCATTGGTAGGAGAAATTTCTCTCTCTGCATGGCTTGCACTTCAGCCGGTGTGGAACCTTGCCGGTGATGACCTGCTTCTTGCGGCACTCTACGGTGGCGTGATCCAGGGAGTCGGCATAGGTCTTGTTTTCCTTGGAGGAGGAACAACCGGAGGAACGGATATGATGGCAGCCATCATTCAGAAATTCCTTAAACATTATTCCATTGCACAGATCATGCAGATCATAGATGCAGGCGTTGTGCTTGTTGGTATGTACGTATTCGGAATCCACAAAGCACTCTATGCGATCATTGCCGTATATCTGGTAACAAAAGTGTCCGACGGACTGATCGAAGGTCTGAAATTCTCCAAAGCCGCCTATATCATAACATCTAGGCCCAAAGAAATTTCCGACATGATCATCAACGACCTGGATCGAGGTGTCACCGGCATCAGCGCAAAAGGAATGTACTCCGGACAGGATAAACTGATGCTCTTCTGCGTAGTAAACAAAAAAGAAATCGTAATGCTCAAAGAAAAAGTAGACGAAATCGACCCGTCAGCATTCGTGATCGTTACGGATGCAAGAGAAGTACATGGGGAAGGCTTTATTGAGAAAAAGTAAAAATATAGAGTTTGGATACTTTAACTGAAATATAAACAGTCTCTGCCGGATTATAAAGCGATATATTTGAAACAGAAAGTTGTTATCAGGTTGTATAGAGTGAACACTCACAAAAAAATATACAAAAAATTGTAAGTTTTTTTCTCTTTCCTCTTTTATTTTTGGTAAATATGTATTAAAATACAATACAGGTATAAGTTTTTATGGTTAAAACGGAAACAAACGTTGCTATTCATTACGTATTTAATAATGAGACCAAAATTCATTTCAAAACTGCCTGAGGCAATGAAATTCTGAATAGTAGAGTGTGAATGGCAGTACGAACAAATACTATAGATGAGAAGGGATTGAAATTGGATGATATCGAATCAGGTGCTTCAGAATACTCTTGAAGGGTTAAAAGAAATTTCCAGAACAGAATTTTGTGTCCTTGACACAGAAGGCAAAGTACTCGCAAGTACATTTGCAGATTTTTCCATCGCAACGCCAGACGTACAGGCTTTTGTAGAATCACAGGCCGACAGCCAGCTGGTAAAGGGCTTCCAGTATTTTAAAGTTTGTGATGATTATCAGCTTGAATATATTCTGGTTGCTCACGGTGACGATGAAGATACTTATATGGTCGGCAAGCTCGCAGCTTTTCAGATCCAGAATCTGATCGTAGCATACAAAGAACGCTTTGACAAAGACAGCTTCATTAAGAACTTGCTTCTTGACAACCTGCTTCTTGTTGACATTTATAACCGTGCGAAGAAACTGCATATTGAAGCAGACGTGCGTCGTGTAGTAATGATCCTCGAGATGCCTCAGGAGAAAGATCACAGCTCCATGGAGAGTGTGAAGAGTCTCTTCGGCGGCAAAAGCAAAGACTTCATCACAGCAGTAGATGAGAAGAGCATCATTGTAGTCAAGGAACTTGACGATGGCGAGAACTATCCGGAGATGGATCAGCTTGCACACACAATCCTCGACACACTTGGAATGGGCAATGATGGCAAGACACATATGGCATATGGTACGATCGTAAACGAACTCAAAGAAGTATCCCGTTCCTACAAAGAAGCCCGTATGGCACTCGACGTAGGCAAGATCTTCTTTGGAGATAAAGAGGTTATCGCATACAGTTCTCTGGGAATCGGACGACTGATCTATCAGCTACCAATCCCGCTCTGTAAGATGTTCATCAAAGAAATCTTCGGTGGCAAATCCCCGGATGATTTCGACGAAGAAACATTAGTGACCATCGACAAATTCTTCGAAAACAGCCTGAATGTCTCCGAGACATCCAGACAACTCTACATCCACAGAAACACTCTTGTCTACCGCCTCGATAAACTCCAGAAGAGCACAGGATTAGACCTTCGCGTATTTGAAGACGCCATTACATTCAAGATTGCGCTTATGGTAGTACGCTATATGAAGTATATGGAAACACTGGAGTACTAATGCCGTATTTTAGCGGAAAATCGGCATTTTGAATAACTAAAAATAGCTATTTGTCAACCATTTGTCTACCGTTTTTTGAGCGGTAGACAATTTTTATTTAATGGCAGCCTCAAAAAGAGCAACTGCCTGGTCCTGCATTTTATCGGTATTTGTGATGTAACGTTCAATAGTTGTCTTGATATTTTTATGACCAAGACGCTCCATGATAGTCTTTATAGGGACTCCATTCTCTGCAAGAATAGTTCCGTGTGTATGCCGGATACAGTGAGGATGAAAGTCATCATATCCAAGTTTCTTTTTAATTATTCTGGTACAGTATTTCATGTGGTTTGGCGTTAACATTTCTCCGTTCTCTTTTGTGAGGGGCCATACTTCAGAATATCCATCAGGTACTTCCTGATCCGCTTGCAGCCAGTGCAGATGATTCTCCAGATCCACATAAGTCTTTGTATAATATTCCCCATATCGAATCCGATTCATTTCCACAACACTGATTTCAGATTTCAATAAGGATTCCAAAGTAGATCCTATTTTTAGTGTGCGTATAGAGTCATACTTTGGATTCTTATAAATCCATTCGCCGTTCAGATTCTGTTGCATTTGCCGGTTGATTGATATAGTATGCCTGTCAAAATCAATATCATGCTTTAGATCAAGTCCAAAGCATTCACCAATACGCATGCCGGTATGGTAGCAGATCATAAGTGGCAGGTAGTAGTAACTGCCATTAAAGTGATCCGCAATATCGTTCCATTCCTTAAGACTGCAGATATGCTCCGTGTGCTGCTTTTTCTTTTGCGAAACAGGAACAGAAGGCAGTCTGGTAAAAGTACAGGGATTAGTTTTAAGATACTGGCAGGGATAGATGGCATATTTTAATGCTCCGGATAGGATTCCACGATAATTGGCAATGCTCTGTTCAGAGAGATGCTTCTCAGTTTTTAAACTGTCAATCCATTGCTGGATGGCAGCAGGAGTAAGAGAAGCCAGCTTATAATTACCCAGGACAGGTTTTATTGCTAACTTCCCATTTTTTTCCTACTCACACCCTGTTATTAGCTAAAACAAAAGGTTTTAAAGTTTTTTGCTAAGTAAACATACCTACTCATTTATCCACCAAC
>NZ_JBQHWS010000098.1:0-13826 GCF_052063845.1 Blautia sp. HCP3S3_D9 | reverse complement strand
ATGCTAATCGCATAAATTCGCGCCGTATGTCTCGGGATTTTGGCATATTCATGCCAAAACACCTCGCGGAACAGTACATTCATGACTGCCGTTTCAATCGGAAGACTGAGAAGCAGGCAGATTACAACTACAATGGAAGTTGACATGATATAAAGTCTGCTGATCTCACCATTTGTATAACCCAGGATTTTTACCATGGAAATAGACTGGGCATTTTTCTCGATGATGATCTTAGACAGCAGATAAATCAGTACCATGTAGATCATAATAGCAAATCCGTTGATCATCTTATATTTTCCAGGCAGTGTATTTAAAGAATATGCGGAAAATTCCTCTGCATCTTCATTGTCTGTCTCAGAGTCCATATAGAATTCCAGCAGAAAGATCAGGCTCTCAAATTTGTTTCCACTCACTGCACTGACCGGAACCTGAAGCATGTACTGATATTTCGCCAACATATTTCCCTGTATTTCTCCCTGATAATGAGACAGGGCAGATGGAAGCAGCAAACCAAACATCAGAAGCAGATTAGCAAAAATGATTCCTATAAACAGAAAATATAGTTACTCATATTCTGGAAAATGACACGCAGACGGAATCTGGAGAATATTTTAATCCTCGGGCTTAAACGAATGGCTCTCTTCTGCCTGCGCCCTGAAGAGAGATCCCTGCGCAGGAATTTCAACGGAGACAGTTTTAATTTATGTCTGAGGACTCCGTAATTTACCACCAGCATGATGATCACCGGAACTACAGTTGTAAGCAGAAAGGCTTCTGCATTCCATCTGGTCACATAAGTCGGAAGACTGTAGCTGCCATAATACATACCCGCGCATACATCTTTGAATACCGTATATCCAAGAGTAATTGTACTGCAGTTTATCCTGATTCAGAGAATCAAACTCTTCCTCTGTCACAACAGAAACACCAAACTTTACGTAATCGAACATAGAGTCATTATTGTTCTGAAACAGACAGCTATAATCAGAAAGAGCCACAAGTCCCGTAATCTTCCAGGTCTTTTTTCCGCTCTGAAGTGTATCGCCTACAGACAGGCCGTTGTTGTCCGCATACATTCTGTCGATGGCCATTTCCCCTCTTCTCGCTGGAAGTTCTCCGTCCATCAGGCATATTTTATTGATTTCTTCCCTGTTTTTGAAAATACGCATGGTGCTTCCATTATCCAGAGGTTCCTCCAGATAAAAGTTGTCATACAACTTTACACCCAGCTCTTCAATCTCTTCCCGCTGTGTTTTGTAAATCTGTTCTGCTGTGCGGAAATTTCCATCTTCAATATTGTATTTCTCAAATCCCTCATTGTAGGCAGTGATCATACTTCCATCCGCAACAAGGAAACCAGACACAAAACCTATGGTCGCTACCATCAGGATAAATACTACCAGATATTTTCCGATCTCACTCTTTAACTCTCGTGGCAAACGCTTTCTTAAAGGACTTTTCATCTCTTCGTCCCCCTTTACCAGTCAAGCTCTGCGGCAGGGATTTTATGTTCGTTAATGTAGTTCTTGCGAATCATGCCGTCTCAAAGCTTTACTACACGATCGGCCATATCTTTGATGGCATCATTATGTGTTACCATGACGATCGTGTTGCCGTATTTCTGGTTTACGGTCTCGATCAGTTTCAGGATTTCTTTGGAAGTGTTGTAATCCAGCGCTCCGGTAGGTTCATCACATAACAAAATATCCGGATTCTTTACAATCGCTCTGCCAATAGCAGTTCTCTGCTGCTGACCGCCGGAAAGCTGGTTTGGAAGTTTCTTTTGATGTTCATAGATTCCCAGTGTATGCAGTAACTCATCTACATCCAGCGGTTTATCGCTAAGATAGGCGCCTACCTCTATGTTCTCACGCACTGTAAGATTCGGGATCAGATTGTACATCTGGAAAATATAGCCAAGATGCTTACGTCTGTACAAAGACAACTTCTTCTCCGACATATCTGCCAGACGCTCCCCGTCTATCACCAGATTTCCCTCATCTGCACTGTCAATTCCGCCAATGATATTCAATAACGTAGACTTCCCCGAACCGGACGGCCCAAGTAAAACACAAAATTCTCCTCTCTCTATTTCAAGATCCAATCCTTTCAGCACATCCACACGGCTGTCACCCGCGCCAAAAGACTTCTTAATGCCCTGTATCTGCAGAAACATTTTTCTCATTCCTCCCTCGTATTCACTCTTATCGAGCAAATTTTTATGGCATATTATTGTTGGTTCATAACAATGTTATGCTACACTAACTTTATGTTAGTGTAAACTTACTGCCTTGTCAACCGATTTTCGTAGTTTCGTAAATTTTCGTGGATATCCATTATTGATCAGATATTATTATTTTAAGATTATAAGAAAGCATTGCCTTTCACAACAATGCTTTCTTCATTTTAGAACACGTTTAGAGTATTTAGAAGTATTTTTTAGATTCCATATTCTTTGTATAATCGTTGTCGGAACTCTTTATCTGTTGTAACTAATTGAACCTCTGCATTTCTTCCATTCAGAATTAAACGGTTAATCAAAGCGCTTAAACGTTCCTCTCCTTTTGCTTCCCCTTTTATTTCGCCACGTGCCTCTCCTCGCATTTCCGCTTCTGCTGTTGCCTTAGCCATGGCCTCTCTGTGAATCCGCTCAAGACGTTCTGATTCCAATTCAAGAACCTTTCCACCCATGATATCACCTACTCCTTTCCGGACTTTTTCTTCATTCTGGCATATGTAGTCCGATATTTTAATAATCAATTTATTTAAATCCATATACCATTTAGATTTACCTGCTTTTGACAGTTCATCTTCCAGATTTCTCCGAATTTCTTCATACTGATTCAATAATTGTTGAAACAACCTCGGATTTTCGCTTATTTCATGAATATCTTTTTCATATCTCATAATATAAAATGGCAGAAGCATTAATAAATCTTTTTCAAATATTTTATCTTTTGTATACGTTTCAAGTTTGATAGTCGGAACTCTGTACAGTAGCACGCTCTCATCATAAAGCACAATTTCTACTTCCAGAAAATCCGGTGTATTACTCCCGCTTCTTAAATATAATACGCATGATCTCGGTAATTCCATCCTGTATCTGCGTCCTTCTTTTTGCACATTTTCAATGGCAATGGCAAAATCATACTCTATCATCCGAATCGCCATAGTCGTATCGTCCATACTCTGACATTCAATATGATACAGCTTGCCTCCAATCTTCAGACAACAGTCAGTAATAACCTCTCCATTCTCCTGCTGATGCTCATTTCGAAGCTGAGTAATCTCCACGTTTTTCGGATACGAAGTATCAAACACTTCATTAATCAACGGCACTGCCAGATAAGGCATCTTCTCCACCATTGTACGAAAAACGTCATCAAAAATAGTACTGCTCATCGCATACTCCTTTCGACACTAACATTATAACATTTCGCAACAATATTTGAATACCCAATCTCTTCAAATCTATTAAAGTCAGATTGCGTACACCTTATCCTTTGTAATTACTCGCATAAAGGGAAAAATAACCGAACGGTTCAGAAAACTCCCAGATATGTAACCTCAGTGTATCAAACGTATTATCCTCTGTCAAGCGTAAAAATTCACGTAAAAAGGCAGTCTCCACTACACCTAATAGTAAAAACTGCCTTTCTCTCACTTACTCTTAATGTCTGACTTCCACAAACTTAGCCCTGTTCATCAACGGATGTGCCAGCTTGATCGCATCTTTCGGGCAAACCATAACGCAGGCTCCGCAGTAATAGCACTCACCTGGATACATAATGATCGGATGTTTTCCTTTTTCCGGTGATGGGAGCAGGATGTCGCACTGACAAACGTTTGCGCAGCGGTTACATCCAATGCACTTACTCTCATCGTACTTCAGCGGATTGGTACTGCAAGGTACCGGCTCTACTTCAAAGTCTGCTTTTGCATCGCCAGGTTCCTGCACTTCTTCCTGAACTTTCGCAGCAGTCACATATTTTTCCGCACGATCCGGAGTCTGTGCCTCTTCTGTAATATAATCCTGGTTTCGCTTCTCATACTCATCTTTCAGCTTGCCAAAGAAATTCAGCGGAACAATTCTTGTCACTGCCTGGCCATTTTCCTGATGGATTACGATATGCTTAATTTCTTAAGTTCGTTCCCAGAGCTGCTACGACTGCCAGAGAAAGGAGGATCGGAGGCACACACATGAACACGTCCATAATACGGCTGATCACATTGTCAACAACTCCACCGAAATATCCGGCACTTGCACCAAGGATCGCGCCAACTACCAGTGCCATCAGACTGGTTGCAAGTCCGATCAGCAGAGAGTATCTGGAACCGTGGACGATTCGTGCAAAAAGGTCTCGTCCCAGTTCATCTGTTCCAAAGAAATGTTTCAGGCTCGGTCCCTGAAGACGATCTGCGCCAACCTGCTCAATACATTTGCTGTAAGGTACGATCAGATCTGCAAACACTGCCATTCCAATGATCAGCACCAGCAGAATCAGTCCCAGAACTGCGGCTTTGTTCTTGCGGAAACGACGCCAGAATTCTGAAAGCTGGGCATGTTTTTTTCTTCTATTCATGATGCTTTCCTCCATTCTGGTATTTCGCCTTAATTCTCGGATCAATAAACGCATACAAAATATCTACAAGTAAGATGACAAAGCTGAAAAGCACTGCCAGGAATAAAGTTGCTCCCATAACCATCGGGATATCTTTCTGGCGGATCGCAGTTGTCATCAGGGTTCCCATTCCAGGCATCGCGAAAACGGTCTCCGCGATGATCGCACCGCCAAGGGATGCACCGAAGCCGGTTCCTAATGCTGTAACAACCGGAAGAAGTGCGTTTCTCAGCGCATGTTTCCAAATCACACGTTTACCGGAAGCACCTTTTGCTTTCGCTGTGCGGATATACTCCTGACGGATGGTTTCCAGCATGGCAGATCGTGTCAGTCGGAGAAGTCCAGCTGCCGAAGTCAGCGAAACCGTCAATGTCGGCAGGATAAAATGTTTCAGCGAAGCAGCACCGAATGACGGGAGCCATCCAAGCTTTAAGGAAAATACGATCAGCAGCATCAGTCCAAGCCAGAATCCAGGCATAGATGCGAAAACCAGTGCAACAACTACACATACATGGTCTGTAATGGAATACTGGCGTACTGCGGAAAGGATTCCAAGTGAGATTCCGATAATGGAAGAAACGCACATGGAAAGCAGTGCTAGGATAAATGTGTTCGGAAATCTTGCCAGGATATCATTGATCACCGGCTGGCGGGAAGCATAGGAAGTTCCCAGGTCAAAATGAAAAATAATGTTTCCGATATAACTGAAAAATCGGATAAGGAACGGCTTATCATAGCCAAACTGCGCATTCAGTGCAGCAACGTCTTCCGGTTTGGCGGTAATTCCCAGAATGATCGTTCCCGGATCACCAGGTGTCAGGGAAAGAATGGTAAATACCAGAAATGCTACGCCAAAGAGAACCGGGATCATATATAAAATTCTCTTAATTATGTACTTAGCCATATGGACAATGTGCCCCTTTCATATCATAAAAGACTGTTGCAGCAAGCATTTCACTCACTCACGCTTTCGGGTAAGTTATGTGTATTGCTTAATACAACAGTCCCTGATTATTAATCTAATTCAGTCAACATTCATGAACCCTGATTTCAAATCGCAGCTCATCATACGGATTTTTCCAAATGTTATGCCCAGTTGAAATCATATACGTAGTAGTTTCCTTCAAATGGGTACTCTTCCGGGCATGTAAGGTCTGCGTTGTATGCATACAGGGTAAGAGGATTGCAGAGAACTGCGTAGATTGCTTCGTCCTGTGCTTTTGTGAAGATCTGGTCAAAGATATCAAGTCTCTTATCGTTGTCTGTCTCTGCTCTTGCTTCATCGAATAGTTTATCCATCTTTTCATCAGAATATCTTGCATTGTTTGCAGTTCCAATGTAATCAGATGTAAATGCCATCTCAAGACTCTGTGTATCGCCGTCCAGTGTCATTGTCAGAGCTATGATTCCGTAGTTTCCGCTTGTAAGGTCACTGATGTAAGAGTTGAATTCTTTTACAGAAATTTCCATTTCAAGACCAACTGCTTTCAGATCGTTCTGGATAACAGTTGCAAGGTTGGAATATTTCTCTGCTACAAGGATCTCGCCCAGATCATATGGTGTTTCAATTCCTGCTTCTGCAAGAAGTTCTTTTGCTTTTTCAGGATCGTATGTATACTGTGGCTGATCATTAGAATATCCACTTCTTGCTTTTGCGCAGATGTTGGAGTTTACTTCAGCTTCACCATCGTAACATACAGAAACAAGGTTATCTCTGTCGATGGCATAGTTGATAGCCTGACGAACTTTCGGATCGTTAAATGGCTCTTTCTCCAGGTTCATAGATACATAAGCAAATCCGGAAGTTTCTACTTCTGCGATCTTAATCTGCGGATTTGCCTGAAGCTGTGGAAGTACGGAAGAATCAACTTCTGCGAAGTTTACTTCTCCTGTCTGGAGTGAGATCGCTTTTGTAGCTGCATCTGGGATAACTTCAAATGTAAGGTTCTTGATCTCCGGTGCTCCGCGGTAGTAATCTTCGTTTGCTTCCAGAGTGATGTTGCTTCCTGTTGCACGGCTTACAAATTTGTATGGACCGGTTCCGGACCGGGTTTGTCGCAAATGCATCTTCATCTTTCTCATAGTATGCTTTCTCGCAGATATAAGGAGTCAGAACACCCTGCAGGAATGGTGCATATGGTGTATCCAGATGACATACGACTGTGCTGTCGTCTGTTGCTTCTACACTTGACAGCATGGAAATCTGTGAGCCCTGATATTCAGACTGTTTGAACAGTTCCAGTGAGAATACAACATCGTCTGCTGTTACTGTTGCTCCATCGTGAAATTTTACATCATCTCTTAAATGGAATGTATAGTCCAGACCGTCTTCGCTGATCTCATAGCTTTCAGCAATTCTTGGCTCCGGATCATGTTTTCCATCTGGGTTATAGTACATTAAGGTATCGTAAATCTGATTTAAGACATCCTGTTCTACACCTGTGGAATAGTTGGTTGCATGGAGTGTGTCGATGTCTGCATCAAGAGCGATGACAAGGTCTGTCTTGTCTGCTGCCTGTGCAACGGTTGCAAAACACATAGATGCTGTCACTGTGCAGACAGCTGTTCTTGACTTTTATGCTTTTGAACTATATCATTACAAATAATATTAAAAGTAAGTTCTTACTTACTGTTCACATGTCATTAATGAAGCAGCAGGCTTGCTTAATTTAGTCAAAAAATAAAAATCTACTATATTATAAGGAGTCTATTATGGCATTAAATAAATCAACTTTATCCGAGCAGATTTACCAAATTCTTCGCTCTGACATCCTGCATCAGCGAATCCCTTTGGGAGAGAAATTAACGCTTAAGAATCTTCAGGCGCAGTTTGAAGTCAGCTCCACTCCTATCCGAGAGGCACTGACACGCCTTACAGAAGACGGTCTGGTACGCTACTATTCTAATATCGGAGTAAATGTAATTGAATTATCAAAACAGGATCTGACAGAGCTTTATCAGTTCATGGGCGATCTGGACCGGCTTGCAATTCTTTACAGCGGAAATTCTCCTGAACATGAGCAGATCTGTAAGATATTAGAAGATAATATCAGCCATACTCTGGAATTAGAAGAAAAAGCCCAGCAGGCGCCTCTTTCTAAGGAAGAAACCGAGAAATGGATCAATTATTCAGATCATTTTCATTTGATTTTCTATGATTACTGCGCAAACAGTCGCCTGACTCTGGCAGCTGAGAAACTTCGCAGTCAGCTTACGATCTTTTCCAATTTATATGAAACGCAGGCTGAACCTCAGCATAATATCGGTCAGATGCATAAGCAGATCTTTGAAGCATATAAGAATGGAGAAATTACCAAAGCCGGTGATCTGATGAAGCAGCATCTGGAGGATTCCCTGCAGTATGCGCTGTCCTGCCTGTAAACTGCAAAATATATTTTCACCAAAATACTGTATCTCACATGTTTTATAATATTCATGTGGTGTACAGTATTTTTTATGTCATAAGAAATTACTTTATAATCTTTTTACTATCGCATAAAAATCTCTCCAGGCAAGATCGTGCTGCGATAAAGAAGAATTATATCTCTGAAGCAATCTGCCGCAGGCAGAGAATTCTGCAAGCAGAATTCTTTTATGTTACAAATATTATGCACATCTTAATTTTTGATATTCAAAATATATTGACTTTTCTTTTCCACCTTGCTATATTTTTCTTGGTTATTTATTGATTCGAACAAAATTCTTTTGTTCTGGACGATGTACCGGTCACTTATTCATTTATCAGAGGGGAAAATTTATTATGAATCCAGTCAAAAAAATATATTGCAGGGCTTTTCAGAAAGCTTTTCACATTGCTATTCCATTTTTACCTTACCGTAAACCGAAAATCGCAGGAAGTGTCAAAGAACTTCCCGAAATCATTATGCGTCACAAATGTACACACGTACTGATCATTACAGATGCAGGCATCGCTAAACTCAGACTTACCAGACGTCTGGAAAAGGCTCTGCAGGAAGCAGGGATTCCTTACACCATATATGATAAAACAGTTGCCAATCCTACAACTGTAAATGTACAGGAAGCACTGGACCTCTATCATGAAAACGGATGTGATGTGATCATCGGTTTCGGCGGCGGTTCCAGTATGGACTGTGCTAAGGCTGTCGGTGCGCGTGCAGTAAAACCGGAACAGTCCCTGGCTCAGATGAAAGGAATCCTGAAAATACACAAAAAACTTCTGCTTCTCATCGCAGTTCCAACTACTGCTGGTACAGGAAGTGAAACTACTCTCGCTGCCGTTATTACAGATGCAGATACCAGATACAAATATGCGATCAACGACTTTCCGCTGATCCCACGTTATGCAGTCCTTGACCCGAAAGTTACTCTGAGTCTGCCGCCTTTTATCACTGCTACTACAGGTATGGATGCCTTGACTCATGCTGTAGAAGCGTATATCGGAAATTCCACAACGATTGACACACGTAAAGACGCTCTGAAAGCTGTGAAACTGATTTTTGAAAATATTTATACTGCTCATGACCATGGAGATGATATCCATGCAAGACGAAATATGCTCCATGCCTCTTTCTACGCTGGCTGTGCTTTTACCAAATCCTATGTAGGATATGTACATGCAGTTGCACATTCACTGGGAGGCGAATATAATGTTCCTCATGGACTTGCCAACGCTGTTCTGCTGCCGATGGTACTTCGCGAATATGGAAGCTGTATTGACAAAAAACTCCACAACCTGGCCATTGCTGTCGGCGTTGCTGAAAAAAATACGCCGGATCATGAAGCAGCAGAACTTTTTATCCAGGCAATTGAAGAAATGAAAAAGGAATTTGGAATTGGAAATACTGTAAAAGAAATTCAGGAAACAGATATCCCGAAACTGGCACATTACGCAGATAAGGAAGCAAACCCATTGTATCCGGTGCCGAAACTGATGGATGCTTCTGAACTTGAGAAATTCTACTATATGCTGATCCCTGAAGTTCAGGAATAATCCACATCCATTTCATTACAGTTTATTTGTTTTGGGGCAGGCTGACAAAATCATCTATTTTGCAATCTGCTCATAGCTCAATAATAACTTTACAGTTTAATTAATTTGTGCGTCCTACAAGGAGAATTTTATATTATGACAGAAACAGAAATTAAAGAAATTGTCCAGAAACAGCGCAGCTATTTCTATACAGGTGCTACTTTACCGATAGAAAAAAGGCTGGAAGCTTTAAAGAAATTAAAGGTCTGTATTCAGAAATATGAGCCACTTATCAATGAAGCTCTGAAACGTGATCTGGGAAAAAGTAACTTTGAATCTTATATGTGTGAGGTAGGTCTGGTTCTTTCAGAACTCAGCTATATGATCCGCCACACTCCATCCTACGCAAAAGAAAAGACCGTACTGACTCCTCTTGCTCAGTTTGCTTCCAGAAGCTATAAGAAACCGTCACCTTACGGTGTAGTTCTTGTCATGAGCCCGTGGAATTATCCTTTTCTTCTTACGATCGATCCACTGGTAGATGCCATTGCTGCCGGAAATACGGTTGTGCTGAAACCAAGCGCGTACTCCCCTCATACAAGCCGCGTGATCGAATCCATTATTGACGAATGTTTTGATCCGCATTATGTAGCTGTAGTAAATGGCGGACGTGCAGAGAATACCTCTCTGCTCAATGAACATTTTGACTACATCTTCTTCACCGGAAGCCAACATGTAGGCCGTGAAGTAATGGCAAAAGCATCTGCACATCTGACTCCTGTTACTCTCGAACTTGGAGGAAAAAGCCCATGTATCGTAGAGAAAAGCGCCAACCTCAAGCTGGCTGCCAGACGAATCGTATTTGGAAAATATCTCAACTGCGGACAGACCTGTGTTGCACCGGATTATATTTACTGCGATAAAGAAATCAAAGATGAACTGATCCGTCTGATTCAGAAACAGATCAAAAAGCAGTTTGGTTCTGCACCTCTGAATAATAAAAATTACGGAAAAATCATTAATGAAAAACACTTCACACGCATTCATAATCTGATTGATCCAGACAAAGTCGTCTGCGGCGGTGACTGTAATCCAGACACTCTGCAGATTGCTCCTACTGTAATGGATCATGTCACTTTCCAGGATGCTGTCATGCAGGAGGAAATCTTCGGTCCAGTACTTCCAGTACTGACTTATGATTCACTGGATGAAGCTATTGTAACCATTAATTCTAAGGCACATCCACTGGCTTTATATATTTTCACCTCAAGTAAAGAAATTGCTGAAAAAGTAACTACTCACTGTGGTTTCGGCGGTGGCTGTGTGAACGACACCATCATTCATCTGGCTACCAGTGAGATGGGATTTGGCGGATTTGGAGAAAGCGGTATGGGGTCCTACCATGGAAAAGATGGCTTCAATACCTTCTCTCATTACAAGAGTATTGTGGACAAAAAAACATGGCTGGATCTCCCGATGAGATACCAGCCATATCGAAAAATTTATGAAAAACTGCTTAGAAAGTTCCTGAAATAAAGGAACTTTCTTTTATGCCATAGCACATTTATCATCATTATCCCGATGTTTTATTTATTCCGACATTTTCCCCTGCATGACGGCATAGTGCGTCTCGCCAGCGAAAAACTTTCAATCTGATAGAATTTTGATTGTCTGACAGCAAAACTTCTTCCAGTTGATTTATATCATCACTATTTCTGCCAATAAAATACAGCATACTGATTATGGCATGCTTATGTATCTCTGACGGAAATTCAAATATATCTCCGTATTCTTCTATCAGACACGCACTGAACAAAACATGATATTTGTTCATGATCTGCAGGAATGAAAGCGACTGCGTCTGATTTTGGATTCCCAGTTTGTTTATATATTTATTCATGATTTCCTGATTTAAACCAAATCCGGTATGGGCAAACAGGGCCGCCATCAAAAGGCAGTAGCATTCATCTCCATTCAAATCTTCCAGCTTCTGTCTGTCCATTATTAAATCGCAAAATTCTGCAATATCTATAAAATGCATAATAGAATAATCCGAAATATTGGGATATATCTTTTTATACTTCTCCAGCATTCTCTGGACCACTGTACAGTTATCCCTGTAATTCTCATATAATTTTTATGATTTTGTAAGTAAATTTTCCGAACACTTGTTAACTATCATTTGAATTATTCTCCATCAATTGTATTACCTGTTTTTATCATTATACTCAAAAACAGCAGCCTTGTATATAGCTGCTGTTTCCAAAAATTCAGTAAAATTATATCCAAATTAATACCTTTTCCATTTAAGTTTTGAAAAAGATTTGCCTTTTTCACCTTTGATCAATTTCTTAACGTATGCTGAATATTCAGCTTTTGTAACTTTCTTATCATTTACAGTATAAGTAATTTTCACCGGTTTTTCATCATAAGAACGATTTCCATAATCCTTCTGTACACGCGCTGCCATTTTATATGTTCCATTTACATACTTATAATAATAATCGCACAATACTCCCATATGACCACTGTTCTTTATATAAATCACTTTATGTTTCGGATAATACTTTGTAAAATCCCCCTGGCCAACTGTCGCTACTCTTCTTACTTTTCCATTCTGATAATCATAGATAGCCTGTGTCAGATAACCATACCCCGGTTCTGTAATCAGCTCCGCAACATGATCTCCATCAATATCAGCATATACATATTTGATTGTTGTCATTCCAAAATTGCAGTACTGTCTCTTATCTGCAATGATCTGCTGTTTTAATGCACGATGTGCTATCGTATTCTGTAAACTCATTGCAGATACAGATGACGTTGATACAAACAGCATAACCATTGCCAGTAAAACTGTTATTACTTTAATACTCTTTTTCTTCATAATTTTTGTCTCTCCTTTTCCAGGTAGTTTGATAACTTTGTATCTTACCAGATTATAGCACCTCATATATGATCCTTCACCTTATCATCACATTCAGACAATTCATGGATGCCACATAATGGTAATCTATTTTCTCTGAAATCCCCCTGATGATAGCAAGTCCGTATTGTGTATCCCTGTTTCTGTATTCCAGGGGATTAAATTTCACCCCATTGTCACGCAGTGACAGGCACCCGCTTCCATCTTTTTCCAATGTCAGCCGAAGATCAATAAAATGTTTTCCTTTTTTACCTGTAAATCCATGTTCCACAATGTTTCCTGCAATTTCTTCCACTGCCAGGCAGATCCGGAAAGATTTGCCCGCCCCCAGCTGATGAGCATTACAGAATTCCCTGAGCTGTCTGGTTGTTTCCATTACCATGTCCATGTTATCAGAAACAGATACTTCGTAGCTTCCTGTGATATCCTTCTCCAGATCAGGATCTGTTGCCGCCCACATATCCCATTTATTTTGGGATTTATATTTCTTCAGGAACAAATACATGACCGGCAATGGAAGGATTCCTGAAAGAAACCAGGAAAACCAGATTCCATTAAGCCCTGCCGCCATTCCCAGAATCCAGGCCGGAACAACAACCAGAACCAGATTGTGAAGAACGCAGATAAGATTGGAAAGTCCTGACTTTCCCGTGGAAAGATAGTGATACAGCAAAATCTGGGAAAATATTTCTCCTGGAAGAGAAATAGCATAAAAACGCAGGCAGGCCGCAGTGGCAGAAAGCGTAGTTTGATCTGCTTTCAGAATTCCATTTGCCAGCACAGGTGCAAACAGGAATATGACCCCGCCGCAGCCAACGGCAAGGAACATACCATATTTGCAGGCAGTCCTAAAGGTGGCACGGAGTGCATTTTTGTTTCTCTCGCCATAGAACATACCGCTGAAAATAGAAATAGTTCCTACAACACCCATGAAAATGGCATCTGCAAAATGTGGCACTGCTTTTAATTAAAAATATCGTCTTCCTCATTGTACGAGACGGAATAATCTGATATAATAATCATGGTTTCAAAACCATGATCCCAGAGTATACGTCTTGTCAGGAAGGATGCTCTGGGATCCCTTTCTTTACTGTATTAATGACAGTATACAGGGTAACTCAGAGACAGGCCACAAGGTCTTTGTATTGCCATCTAAAGTTAGCATCAACAATTAAACTTCAAAATCAAGCATAAATACTTATTTTAACCTAATCAGTGCTAACTTCCCATTTTTTTCCTACTCACACCCTGTTATTAGCTAAAACAAAAGGTTTTAAAGTTTTTTGCTAAGTAAACATACCTACTCATTTATCCACCAACAAAATTA
>NZ_JBQHWS010000097.1:0-13855 GCF_052063845.1 Blautia sp. HCP3S3_D9 | reverse complement strand
TCTGGTTGAACGCTGTGTACCAAAGGAAATCCTGGTCCGTGACTGTAGCAATTATCCGGGACTGGAGAAAGGATATTTCCGTGTTGCAGTAAAGCTGCATGAACAGAATGAGAAACTGATACAGGTACTGACTGAGGTACTTGATTAAGAGAGGGGACAAAGAAATGGCAAAAGCGATTATGGTGCAGGGCACAATGTCCAATGCAGGAAAAAGCCTCCTGGCAGCAGGTCTGTGCAGGATTTTTAAGCAGGATGGCTACAGAGTGGCACCTTTTAAGTCACAGAATATGGCGTTGAATTCTTTTATTACAGAAGAGGGTCTGGAGATGGGCAGGGCACAGGTGATGCAGGCAGAAGCAGCAGGTATCAAGCCGTCTGTACTAATGAACCCGATCTTGCTGAAGCCTACCAATGATGTGGGTTCTCAGGTGATCGTAAACGGAGAAGTTCTTGGAACCATGAGTGCCAGAGACTATTTCAAATATAAGAAGAAACTGGTGCCGGACATTATGAAAGCATATGATGCGCTGGCAGCAGAGAATGACATTATCGTCATCGAAGGAGCCGGAAGCCCTGCAGAGATCAATCTGAAAACGGAAGATATCGTAAATATGGGAATGGCAAAGATGGCTAAAGCTCCGGTACTTCTGGTCGGAGACATTGACAGAGGCGGTGTCTTTGCACAGCTCATCGGTACGGTGGAACTTCTGGAGGAAGATGAACGTCAGATGGTCAAAGGACTGATCATCAACAAATTCCGCGGAGATAAGACAATCCTTGACCCAGGTGTGAAAATGCTGGAAGAGAGAAGTCATATTCCGGTAGTGGGAGTTGCGCCTTATCTGAATATTCAGGTAGAAGATGAAGACAGTCTGACGGAACGTTTTGACAGAAAACAGGAAGTAGATCTGATCGATATCGCGGTGATCCGTGTGCCGAGGATTTCCAATTTCACAGATTTTAACCCATTCGAAAGTATTCCGGGGGTTTCCCTCCGTTATGTGCAGCATGTCAGTGAACTGAAGACTCCGGATATGATCATCCTGCCGGGAACTAAGAATACGATGGAAGATCTTCTGTGGATGCGTGCAAATGGTCTGGAGGCAGCAGTGCTCAAAGAAGCTGCAAGAGGAAAGATCATCTTTGGAATTTGCGGTGGCTATCAGATGTTAGGTGAGACGTTGAGCGACCCTCATCATGTGGAAGCAGGTGGCACTATCAAAGGAATGGGACTTCTTCCTATGGACACTGTATTTGCGGAGAATAAGACAAGAACCAGAGTATCTGGAAAATTCCTGAATCTGGATGGAGAACTGGCGGCACTTTCCGGCGCAGAGCTGGAGGGTTACGAGATTCATATGGGAGAGACCGTCTTGAAAGAGAATGCCGGACATTGCGTATCTATTGAGGATCATGTGTCAGGGACTGTGAAAGAAGATGGCGCATATTGTAAAAACGTCTGTGGAACCTATGTACATGGAGTCTTTGATAAAGAGGATGTGGCAGAAGCAGTTGTCCGTGTTCTTGGTGAGAAGAAAGGTCTTGATGTGTCTCAGATGACAGGGGTTGATTTTGCTGCATTCAAAGAGACACAGTATGATATTCTGGCAGCAGAACTTCGCAAACATCTGGATATGAAAAAGATATATGAGATACTGGAACAGGGTATATAGGCTGGATCAGTATAGCAAAAATTCAGATAAGTTATGTATAACGACTGTTTGACCGGAATGGGTAAGTTTCCTGCTCTGATTGTGAAAGGCAATAAATACTGGGGGAAATTTATCGTGCCGGAAATAGAAGTAACTGTTATATGAATGATACGGGAATTATGGAGTTTGGGAGATAAGGAATGAAAGTAGAACTGGAAAACGTAAAACCAATGGATATAGAGAAACGCAGCTTTGAGATCATTACAGAGGAACTTGGCGATACAAAACTGATCCCGGGAACAGAACTGATCGTAAAAAGATGCATTCACACAAGCGCAGACTTTGACTATGCAAAGAACCTCTGCTTCTCTGAGGATGCAGTACAGAAAGCAATTGCAGCCATCAAAGAAGGTGCCTGCATCGTGACAGATACACACATGGCAGAATCAGGGATCAACAAGAGAGTTCTTTCCCGTTATGGCGGCGAAGTATTTTGTTTTATCTCGGATGAGGATGTAGCAGCAACAGCCAAAGCAAATGGAACCACAAGAGCAACAGCCAGCATGGATAAGGCGGCAGCAATGGGAAAGAAATTGATCTTTGCTATCGGAAATGCCCCGACAGCACTGGTTCGTCTCTATGAACTCATCGAAGACGGCAAACTTGCTCCGGAACTGATCATCGGCGTACCGGTAGGATTCGTAAATGTGGTACAGTCCAAAGAGCTGATCATGCAGGCAGATGTGCCGTATATTGTGGCAAGAGGAAGAAAAGGCGGCAGCAATATCGCAGCATGTATCTGTAATGCACTGCTTTATATGATCGATAATAACAGAGGATATTAAAAATAAAAACTGACATAAAACTGACCTCTAAAAAAATTACAAAACTGGATATATTCAGATGAAAAATCGGATGCTATAGTAGTAAGGACAGAATGAAATGATCATTCTGATTTTGTTTCAAAAATTCGGGAATTTGATTAAATTAGATAAGTTTTCTGTTTCAACTGCGAAAATCAAGGAGCTTTGGATGTGGATTTTTTCTTAATTTTTGGAACAGATTTGTAAGAAAGTAAGAGGTACTGATAATTGAAGAAAATTGCAGTCATTCATGATCTGTCAGGTATGGGAAAATGTTCCCTGACAGCAGCAATCCCGGTGATTTCAGCTATGGGAGTGCAGGCCTGTCCATTGCCTACGGCAATCTTAAGTAATCAGACAGGATATGGTTCTTATTTCTGGGATGATTACACAGACCGGATGGAGCAGATCATGGACGAATGGAAAAAGATGGGATTCAGACCGGACGGTGTTTATACAGGATTTCTGGGCGATGCCGGACAGGTAGATGTGATCTTGAAGTTTGTGGATATGTTTTGTACTGAACTGACACACATTCTGATCGATCCGGTAATGGGAGACCAGGGACGTGTTTACAAAACTTATTCCAAAGAACTGTGTGAGAAGATGCGTACTTTGGTACGGCATGCAACTGTGATTACGCCAAACATTACAGAAGCATTACTTCTTCTGTACGGGGAGCAGGGAATGAAAGAGAGAATGGAACTTTTTTCCAGCATGAAAGAAGAACAGCTGCTTGGCGAGATTGAAGAACTGGGAAGAAGACTGGCATACCATTTCGGGCTGGAATCTATTGTCATCACAGGTGTAGATATCCTGTGCAGTGACAGCAGTGTGAAGATGGGAAATCTTGTTGTAGAGAAAAACGAAGCAGCTTGGTATTTTTCAGTAAAAGAGGGTGGCAGTTATTCCGGAACAGGAGATTTGTTTGCCTCCGTGCTCAGTGCGGGAATGGTAAAAGGAATTTCCATGAAAGAATGCGTGCAGAAAGCCATTTCATTCCTGTCAGGTGCCATCCACGATGCAGTGCTTGAAGGGACAGACAGAAATGATGGAGTCTGTTTCGAAAAATATCTTAAAATGCTTGCTTGACTAGAGCATGCTTGAAAAAGGCTTTCTGCAAGATGTGCGTCACAATTTGTGGAAATGATTTTTCAAACACACTCTAGAACTGTAAAAAACAGATGCTGGTTTTAAACAGGAAGTGGGTGAAAACATCCGCTTAATAAGTCGAGGAGGAAAGTTTTATGTCAGAAATTACAACAGCGAAAGAGAATGTACAAGGT
The DNA here is from genome assembly GCF_052063845.1 of Blautia sp. HCP3S3_D9. Taxonomy (NCBI): domain Bacteria; kingdom Bacillati; phylum Bacillota; class Clostridia; order Lachnospirales; family Lachnospiraceae; genus Blautia; species Blautia sp. HCP3S3_D9. Next base: position 10,054 of record NZ_JBQHWS010000097.1, on the reverse strand, counting down.
ACAAGTACAGTGAAGAAAATTACGGCAACAGCAGTAATGGCAGCGCTTACTACACTGATGACTGCCTATATTTTTCACATTCCGGTAGGCGTGAACGGAGGTTATGTTCATCTTGGTGACACCATGATCTATCTTGCAGCAGCATTTCTGCCTTTGCCATACGCATGTGCGGCAGGTGCGATCGGAGGCGGTCTGGCTGACCTTTTGACTGCACCGGTATGGGCACCGGCAACAATTATTATCAAGATGCTAATCTGTCTTCCGTTTTCTTCTAAAGGAAAGAAACTGGTAACTAAGAGAAATGTGATCGCATTGTTCCTTGCATTTGCTATCTCAGCAACAGGATATTATATTGCAGAGGGAATTATGTTTGGATTTACAGCTTCTTTCTTTACATCTGTAAGCGGAAGTATTGTACAGTCTGGCGGAAGTGCTATTATGTTTGTGATTATTGGTACTGCACTGGATAAGATTGGATTTAAAACTAATATTGCAAAATAGGAAATTGAAGGGAACATAAAATGACAACAGATATCATTTACAGATATAAAAACCAGGTATATTTTAACATTACCAACAAATGTCCCTGCAGATGTACTTTCTGTATCAGAAATACAGAAGACGCCATCGGTGAGGCATCCAATCTCTGGTTCGACCATGAACCGAGTCTGGAGGAAATTTACAAAGCAATCGACGAATTTGATTTTACAGACTGCAATGAGGTAGTTTTCTGTGGATACGGAGAACCGACTATGGCACTGGAGAATCTGATCGAAGTAAGCAAATATGTGAGAGCAAGATATCCATTTAAGATCAGACTGAATACCAATGGACTCTCAGACCTGATCCATAACCGTTCTACAGCGAAGGATGTCTGTCAGGCAGTAGACAGCGTATCCATCAGCTTAAATATGCCGGATGCAGCTTCTTATAATGAAGTAGTCCGCCCGGCATACGGAGAGAAATCTTTTGATGCAATGCTGAAATTTGCAAGAGACTGCAAACAGTATATCGACGATGTACGCTTCACTGTTGTAGATGTGATCGGTGAGGAGAAAGTAGAGCAGAGCAAGATTGTGGCAGCACAGAACGGAATTCCGTTAAGAGTAAGAAAATATTCACCGTGACAGGTGAGAAAATAAGAGAGAGGGCTTTGTATTGTTGTTATGACAGCAGTGCGAAGCCCTTTTTGGTCTCAATTTTATTTGGCAGGCATATGGGATTCATGTTATCATTAAAGTAATAAAGATGTGTAACAGTGAGAGTATATGTTTTGTAAGTAGAGGAGTGCACCAAATGGCAGGATTAAAAAAACTTCCCATCGGAATTGAAAACTTTGAAGAAATACGACAGGAAGACTTTTATTATGTAGATAAGACACGGGTAATCGAACAGTTACTTACTGAATGGGGAAAACAGAAAAACAATCAGCATACGGGACACTTTTGCGCAAAAGCCGACAAAATTAAAGTATGGAATTGCCTGTTATAAGAAGAAATGTAAAGTTGTGATGGAAATACAAAAATAATATGATGACAGCCATAACTATCCTGACAGCTACAAGATTTTTCGATTTTGCAGCCTGTTCAGGATAGTTATGTTTTTGTGTGTTTGCATTGACATACCAATAAGAAATGTTTTATGATATTTCTGTTGGCATTTTGTGTCGGCTGCATTTCATATCAAATAAGCAGAGTGCGGAAATCTGTTTATTTGATGTGAAATGGATGAGGAATAAAGGGGATACGAAGGAGAATTAAGAATTATGAGCATTTCCATGATTGGAATAGACCATAATATGGCACCGGTAGATATCCGTGCGCTTTTTGCTTTTACAAAGAAGAACGCCGGAGAAGCCATGGAGAAAATAAAGGAGCAGGAAGGCATCTATGGGTGCGTGATCCTGTCTACCTGTAACAGACTGGAAGTATGGGCAAGTGTAGACGATGATGAGGAAGTCTGTCTTTATGACTGCCTTTGCCAGTTAAAAGGAATTACAGAAGATTCTTACAGAGAATATTTTGTAGAGAGAAAGAATCAGGAGGCAGTGGAGCATCTGTTTTATCTGACCAGTGGACTGAAATCCCAGATCATCGGTGAAGATCAGATTCTTACCCAGGTAAAGGATGCACTGAATCTGGCAAGAGAGAACTTTGCAGCAGATGGTGTTCTGGAAGTTTTATTCCGAATGGCAGTTACTGCGGGAAAGAGAATTAAAACAGAAGTTCCTTTTTCACATGGAAATCCATCTGTGATCCATCAGGCAATCGGATTCCTGGCAGATAACGGTTATTCACTGAAAGATAAGACATGTATGGTGATCGGAAACGGTGAAATGGGAAAGGTAGCTGCACAGGCATTAAGAGAAGCTGGGGCAGATGTGACTGTGACTATTCGCCAGTACAGAAGCGGAGTTGTAAATATTCCGTTAGGCTGCAAGCGTATTAATTATGGGGAACGAATGGAGTATATTCCACAGTGTGACCTGGTGGTAAGTGCAACTGCAAGTCCGAACTATACATTAAAAGAAGAATTATTTCAGGGACTTCAGACAAAGGAGAATCTGATTCTGATCGATCTGGCAGTTCCGAGAGATATCAAGCCATCTATTGGAAAGATACAGGGGATTACACTTTATGATATGGACAGTTTCCGTATTAAGGAAATTCCGGCAGAACTGCAGGAGAATCTGGAGGCAGCAGGTGCCATTGTAAGAGAACAGATGGATGAATTTTTCCAATGGCTGGACGGAAGAGACCTGATCCCGAGGATTCAGGAGATCAAGGACGAGGCAGTCAATGACCTGAATTTAAGGATTGCGAAAATATTGAAGAAGACACCGATGGAAGACGATGACAGACAGAATCTGGTAAAAGCAGTGGACACTGCGGCCGGAAAAGTGGTGAACAAATTAATTTTTGGTTTACGGGACAGTCTGAATCAGGAAGCTTTCCTGGAGTGTGTGGCAGGACTGGAGAAAATATATGAAGAATAAGCCTTACTTTCCAATGTTTATAGATTTATCGGATAAAAATATCGTGGTAGTGGGCGGTGGCAATATTGCGACACGAAGAGTTAAGACGCTGCTGTCATTTACGAGGAATATCCGTGTGATCGCGCCGAAAGTTACCATGGAGATGATGGAACTTGGCAAGGCTGGTTATGTGCAGCTGATCACACGTCCGGTAAAACGTTCTGATTTTGCTATGGCATATATGGTAATCGCCGCTACAAATGACCGGAAACTGAATGATGAGATTCACAGGATCTGTAAGCAGGAGGGCATCTATGTCAATGTTGCCAGCGACAGAGAACAGTGTGATTTCTATTTTCCGGGAATTTATATGCAGGATGGATTGGTTGTGGGGATCACAGCAAGTGGTCTGGATCATAAGAAAGCACGCAGAGTAAGAGAAGAAATACAGAAAGCACTGGAGAGAGTGGCGCAGGAAGACGAGGAAGAGAACGATGACTAAGGTGATCATTGGCAGCAGAGAGAGTAAACTGGCAGTTCTGCAGAGCGAGATGGTAAAGAGTTACATAGAGCAGAATAATAAAGCAAACAATGGTTCCGGAGTATCTGTAGATATTCTGACTATGAAGACTACAGGAGACATTATTCTGGACCGTACACTTGATAAAGTAGGCGGAAAGGGACTTTTTGTAAAAGAACTGGACAGGGCATTGATGGATGGCAGAAGTAATCTTTCCGTGCACAGTCTGAAGGATATGCCTATGGAAGTGCCGGAAGAACTTCCACTGCTGGCTTTTTCAAAGAGAGAGGATCCGAGAGATGTGCTGGTGCTTCCGGAAGGAGTGGCAGAACTGGATCCGGAGAAACCGCTGGGATGTTCCAGTTTAAGAAGAACTCTGCAGTTAAAGAAATTGTATCCTGATATGGAAGTGAAGAGTATCCGCGGAAATCTGCAGACAAGACTGCGCAAGCTGGATTCCGGGGAGTATTCCGGACTGATCCTGGCAGCAGCAGGGCTGAAACGTCTTGGGCTGGAGCAGAGAATTAACCGGTATTTTACACCGGATGAGATGCTCCCGGCAGCAGGTCAGGGAATCCTGGCAGTGCAGGGACGTAAAGATCAGGATTATTCTTATCTGGATGGATACTGTGACAGAGACGCATGGATCGCAGGAAGTGCAGAACGTGCATATGTGAAATATCTGGACGGAGGATGTTCCTCTCCTGTGGCTGCATTTGCAGAAGTTAATGGAGAGGAGATCTTTATTCGCGGTTTATATTACAGTGAAGCAACAGGAAAATGGATCACAGGACAGATTAAAGGTGCTGCACAGGAGTGTGAGAAACTTGGTATCGCACTTGCGAAGCAGCTTAAAGAGGACTGTGAGAGGGGAGAATAAAAAATGGCAGCAGGTAAAGTTTGGCTGGTCGGTGCAGGACCGGGAGATATCGGACTCTTTACATTAAAGGGTGCGGCAGTTCTGCAGCAGGCAGATGTAGTAGTATATGACAGTCTGGTGGGCGAGGGAGTCCTTGCAAGGATCCCGGAGCATGCAAAGCTGATCAATGTAGGAAAGAGAGCAAGCCATCATACGATGGTACAGGAGGAAATCAACAAAGTTCTTCTGGAAGAAGCCCAGAAAGGGAATAAAGTAGTAAGACTTAAAGGCGGAGACCCGTTCCTCTTTGGCAGAGGCGGCGAGGAACTGGAGCTTCTTTCCGAGAATGGGATTCCGTATGAGATCGTGCCGGGAGTGACTTCTCCGATCTCTGTTCCGGCTTATAACGGGATTCCGGTGACTCACAGAGACTTCTGTTCTTCCCTGCATATTATTACAGGGCATAAACGTGCAGGACAGGAATATGATATTGATTTCAGGGCACTGACCCAGACAAAAGGAACTCTGGTATTCCTGATGGGAATCGCTGCACTGGAAGATATCTGTAAGGGACTTCTCGATGGAGGAATGGACCCGGATATGCCGGCTGCAGTACTTCAGAAAGGAACTACCGCAGGACAGAAGCGAGTGGTCGCAACCGTAAGTACTCTGAAAGCAGAAGTGGACAGACAGGGAATCGAGACACCGGCCATCATTGTTGTCGGAAAGGTCTGCTCACTGGCAGATAAATTTGCCTGGTATGAGAAACTTCCGCTGGCAGGCTGGAAAGTGCTGGTGACAAGACCGAGACAGCATATCTCAAAAACTGCAGATCTGCTCCGCAAAAAGGGTGCAGAGGTGCTGGAACTGCCGTCTATCTGTACAGTGTCTGTAGAGGACAACAGTAAACTGTATGAGGCATTTGAGAAGCTGAATACTTATCAGTGGATCATTTTTACAAGTCCGGCAGGCGTAGAAATCTTTTTTGACGAGATGGACAGAAAAGAGATGGATGTGCGCAGTCTGGGACAGGCAAAGATCGCAGTGATCGGTGAGGGCACGAAGAAGAAACTGAAAGAGCATCATCTTCTGGCGGATTTTGTGCCGAGTGTGTATGATGGAGATACCCTTGGAGCAGAGCTTGCAAAAGAACTGCAGGGAAATGAGAAGATTCTGATCCCGAGAGCAGAAGCCGGAAATAAGAAGCTGCCAGAACTGCTGGAGCAGGCAGGTGCGAAAGTAGATGATATTGCTACCTACACAACCCGCTATGAAAAGAGCAGACTGATCGATGAGAAAAAAGAATTCGAGACAGGCAGTGTGGACTGTGTTGTATTTACCAGTGCTTCTACTGTAAAAGGCTTCGTGGAGGGAACTCCGGGGCTTGATTATACGACTGTAAAGGCTGCATGTATCGGAAAGCAGACGAAAGCTGCTGCAGATGCATATGGAATGCAGACACGGATGGCGAAGAAAGCAACCATTGAGAGCCTGATCGAACTTGTAGAAGAAATGAGACAGGAAAATTGTTGATAAAATTATCGTAACTATTCAGTATCTCATGGAATAGCAGGTTGCGGAATAGTTACAAATTATCAATAAAAATATATTTTATATTTATTGTCTGGATCAGACTTTTGTCTGACATTCTGCAATGATTTCTGTGAGGGTGAGCAGAGATTCTGATATCAGGCGATAACAGTAAAAGGAGTGGAAGAAATGGACTTAATTCAGAGACCGAGAAGATTAAGAGGCAGTGAGAAACTGAGAAAGATGGTAAGAGAGACAAGAATGGACAAGTCCTCCCTTATCTATCCATTATTTGTAAAAGAAGGAACAGGGATTGAAGATGAGATCCCATCCATGGAAGGACAGTACCGTTACAGTGTAGACCGTCTTCCTTTTGAACTGGAACGTCTGCAGAATGCAGGTGTTACCAACATTATGCTGTTCGGCATTCCAGATCACAAAGATGAAGTTGGAAGCGGAGCATATGATCCGAACGGAATTGTACAGAAAGCTTTAAGAGAAGCGAAGAAGCAGTTCCCGGATATGTATTATATCACTGATGTATGTATGTGCGAGTATACTTCTCATGGTCACTGCGGAGTTCTCTGCGGTCATGATGTAAATAATGATGCTACACTGGAATTACTGGCCAAGACTGCGGTTTCTCATGTAGAAGCAGGTGCAGATATGGTTGCACCATCTGATATGATGGACGGACGTGTACGTGCCATCCGTGAGGCACTGGATGCAAACGGACATTATGAAGCACCGATCATGTCTTATGCAGTAAAATATGCGTCTGCTTTCTACGGACCATTCCGTGATGCAGCAGGTTCTGCACCGTCCTTTGGTGACAGAAAGAGCTATCAGATGGATTTCCACAACAGAAGAGAGGGCATGAAAGAAGCTCTGACAGATGTGGAAGAAGGCGCAGATATCATTATGGTAAAACCTGCAATGTCTTATCTGGATATGGTTTCTGAGGTTTCCAAGGCAGTAAATGTACCGGTTGCTACCTACAGCGTAAGTGGCGAGTATGCAATGGTAAAAGCTGCCGCAAAGATGGGCTGGATCGAGGAAGAACGTATCATGTGTGAAATGGCAGTCAGCGCTTACCGTGCAGGTGCGCAGATCTACCTGACTTATTATGCAAAAGAACTTGCGAAATGCATGGATGAAGGGAGAATCGGCTGATGGGTTTATCAGAAGAATTATTTGACAGAGCAGTGAAAGTGATCCCGGGCGGTGTAAACAGTCCGGTACGTGCGTATGGTCCGATCGGTATGGCACCGAGATTTATTGACCGTGCAGACGGATGTTATATTTATGATGTTGAGGGAAATGAGTATGTGGATTATATTGATTCCTGGGGACCGATGATCCTGGGACACAATTTCCCGGAAGTAAAAGAAAGCGTGCTGAAAGCATGTGAAAAAGGTCTGAGCTTTGGATGCGCAACTGCAATTGAAGTGGAGATGGCAGAGTTTATCTGTGATCATATTCCGCATGTAGATATGGTGCGTATGGTAAACTCCGGTACAGAGGCTGTTATGAGTGCAGTCCGCGTTGCCAGAGGATTTACAGGAAAGAATAAGATCATTAAGTTTGCAGGATGTTATCATGGACACAGTGATGCCATGCTGGTAAGCGCAGGTTCCGGTGTTATGACAAGCGGTGTGCCGGACAGTGCCGGTGTGCCGAAAGGATGCACAGAGGATACCATGACAGCTGTTTATAATGATCTGGACAGTGTACGTGCTCTGATGGAGCAGGCAGATGGCCAGACTGCTGCAGTGATCGTTGAGGCTGTCGGAGCCAACATGGGTGTGGTTCCACCTAAGAAGGGATTCCTTGAAGGTCTGAGAAAGCTTTGCGATGAGTATGGTGCGCTTCTGATCTTTGATGAGGTTATTACTGGTTTCCGTCTGGCTTTCGGCGGTGCTGCTGAGTATTTCGGAGTGAAACCGGATCTGGTTACTTATGGTAAGATCATTGGTGCGGGTATGCCAGTTGGTGCTTATGGCGGAAGAAGAGAGATCATGGAGCTGGTTTCTCCGGTTGGTAAGGTTTATCAGGCTGGTACTTTAAGCGGTAATCCGATTGCTATGGCTGCGGGACTGACTCAGCTGAAATATCTGTATGAGCATCAGGAGATTTATAAAGATCTGGAGAAGAAAGGGGAGAGACTTTACGGCGGAATGGAGAAGATTCTGGCTGAAAAAGGACTGCCTTATCATGTGAATCATGTATCTTCTTTGGGAAGTCTGTTCTTTACGGAGCAGGAGGTTGTGGATTATACGTCTGCCAAGAGTGCGGATATTAAGGCGTTTTCTGAGTACTTTAAGGGGATGCTGGCACAGGGGATTCATCTGGCACCGTCTCAGTTTGAGGCTATGTTCCTTTCTGTGGCACATACAGATGAGATTATTGACAGAACACTTGAGGCTGTTGGAAATTGTTTTAAATAAGAATGAAAAAATGGCTGCTGTTTCAGAGATGGGATGGCAGCTTTTTTGATAAAGGGGCGCCCGGCAGAAAAATAGTTTGGTTCAGGTGCGGTTTCGCGAGCTGGAAATCAGAGATGTGGAATGTAGTTAAAGGAGAGGGAAGAATCGGGAATTGTTAGAACCGGGTAACTTTGGATTTGGAAAAATACATAAAAATAGGGTGCGCTGTATTGTGAGTATTGGCAAAATGTGCTATAATATCAACATCATATGGCAGTGCCGGCCAGAACAAATAGGCAGAAGATTAGTGCATCGGGAATTGAACAGCCATGATTTATGAAGGATTAGATGGCTGTTTAATTGATGATGTATTGAAAAGGACAGCAGGAGGCAAGAAGCATTATGAGTGAGAAAAAATATGTGGCTTATGTGGGTTGTTACACACATGGCTCTTCCAGACAGGGAATTCATGTTTATGATGTTGATGTGGAGAATGGTATTCTTACAGAGCGCAGCAGTGTTGAAGTAAGCAATGCGTCCCACATGGCTGTTTCGAAGAATGGTAAGTATCTTTATTCTATCGAGGATGAGGGTGTTGCAGTGTTTGAACGTGATAAGAACGGTGATCTTTCACGTATCAACAGTGTGAACATTGATGGAATGAGAGGCTGTTTCCTTTCTACAGATGTTGACGGCAAGTATCTTTATGTTGCCGGATACCATGACGGTAAGGTGACCGTTGTACATACTCATAAGGACGGCAGACTGGGAAGTCTGATGGATGGTGTGTTCCATACAGGACTTGGAAGTGTTGCAGAGCGTAACTTCCGTCCGCATGTAAACTGTGTTCGTCCGACTCCGGATAATAAGTATCTCTGTGCGGTAGATAATGGAATTGATCAGGTGAAGATTTATCGTATTAACAAGCAGCGTGATAAGCTGGAGTTAGTAGATATTCTTAGATGTCCGAGAGAGAGCGGTCCGCGTATTATCCGTTTCAGTGATGATGGTAAGTTCGCTTATATTTTGTTTGAACTCAGTAATGAGATTAAGGCTTACAAGTATGATGGAAGTGGTAAGGCTCCGGAGTTTGAACTGGTTCAGACGATTGAGACAAGTGCGAAGAAAGATGTACATGATACACATAATGCGGCATCCGGACTGTCGCTTGCAAATGATGGCAAGCATCTGTTCTGCACAACAGCAGGTGAGGATACAGTTTCCATGTTTGAGCGTGATGAGGAAACTGGTATGCTGACAAGAAAGTTTACACTTCCGATCAGCGGCGAATATCCGAAAGATCTGGTGCTTTTACCGGATGACAAGCACCTGGTACTGGCTAATCATGCAAGCAATACACTGACTACTTTTACAGTGGATTATGAAAAGAATATTATCGTAATGAATGGCAAGCCGATTAAGATTGCACAGCCGAACAGCATCAGGATCTGGCCGGTTCCGGAAGAATAATCAGTGGGTTCAATGAATTGATATCAGATAAGATGATAAAAAAATCCCTCCGCCATAAGAGGAAAATTCTGGCGGAGGGATTTTTCTGTCTGGTCATCCTGATAAACTGCGGAGCAGTTATTTGGTCATGAATAACATTGGATTCTAATTTTACTATTTATCACAAACTCAAACTTCCCACATTAAAAATAAGCTTAGCACCTTGAAAAATCAATGTTTTAACCCACAAAATAACAATCAGGCGGCACTTTGTCCGTATTCCAATGCTTCCTGCA
>NZ_JBQHWS010000096.1:0-13940 GCF_052063845.1 Blautia sp. HCP3S3_D9 | reverse complement strand
AAACAGGCAACAGTAGGCTACCAGCCAGATGTCTGGAAGAAGTGGAATTGATGTAGATTGAATTTTGTTACTGTTCACTCGCTACTATTCCGCGAGGTGTTTTGGCATGAATATGCCAAAATCCCGAGACATACGGCGCGAATTTATGCGATTAGCATAAATTCTGTGCATCGCGAAGCGTGTTACTGAGAACGGAGTGAACAGTAACATTTTATCTGCCTGATTCAGATTAATTATGACAAAAATTTGACATTATCTGGATTTTGTGTTAAGGTTGATACGAAACTGTTAGACCATCAGTTGGAATAGGAGATTATTATGAGAAAAAAATCAACTTCAAGAGCAAAAACAACTATCAAAGAAGCAACAACCAAGGCTACAGAGGCAGTAAAAGAAACAGTAGAGAAAACAACTGTTAAAGCTACCGAAGTGATCGAAGAAGCAAAAGATGCAGCTGCTGACCTTGCGAAAGCTCCAGTTGTAGAAGAAGCAAAAGAAACTGTAAAGAAAGCAGTAAAAGAAGTGACCAAGAATATCGACATCAAAAAATTCGTAGAAACAACTATCGAATTACCTGGTTTTGCAGTTACAATGAGCTCCATCGAAGAAGCAATCAAAGAAGACATCAAAGCAAAAGGCATCGCAGGAAAAGAAATCAGCGTTTATTTAAACGTAGAGCAGAAAGCCGCATACTACACCGTAGACGGCCAGGGCTCCGACGATTACAAAATTGACCTGAATACATTATAATCATTTTTATAACTGAAAAATGAACGTCCGCAGAGAAGTTGCAGACATAAAAACAGCAGGAATGTTCAATGAATGAGCAGACCTGCTGTTTTGCTTTTCATTATTACATTTTATGAAGCTTTCTCCTGTTCAAATAAATCTTCTCGTGTAATATTCTGCGCCCATTTTCCCTGACGGTAATGGTGGAATACCCATGGCCATTTCACGAACTCATCCGTGCATAACAGGAAGTACACCCAAAGCACCGGAAGTTTCAGGACAAACGCTGCGAAGAATCCCAGAGGCACTGCATATACCCACATATCAATCGTATCACAGATCAGCCCAAACTTCGTATCACCGCCTGCTCGGAACACTCCTGCGATCAAGGCGGTATTTACCGCAGACCCCATAATATAGTAAGTATTGATAAGCAGCATATACTTCAGATAATACATAGCCCCGTCATTCAGAGAAGCAAATCTCATAACCAGAGGTGTGATAGCAAATACGATCACCCCGCCGATCGCGCCTGCAATAACCGTCATCTTCAGCATTCTGGAAGCGTACACTTTTGACTTCTCCAGATCCCCTTTTCCCATAACATTTCCAAGAAGAATCGTTCCAGCACTGGCAATTGCAAAGCAGAAAACAGAGCCAATATTACGTACAACAGTAACCAGTGAATTGGCAGCAACTGCATCTGTACCAAGATGTCCGAGGATTACAGAGTACATGGAGAATGCCACACTCCAGGAAACGTCATTTCCAAGTGCAGGAAGTGATAGTTTCATAAAGTCACGAAACAGCACCTTACTGCGGATAAACATATAAGTCAGATTCAGCTTTACATTCTTGCTCATAAAAGAAACGATCACACATGCAACAAGTTCTACCAGTCTGGAAGAAGCTGTCGCAATAGCAACACCTGTAGCGCCAAGTTTCGGTGCTCCAAATAATCCGAAAATGAAAGTCGCATTCAGGATAATGTTTAGAACGAATGCAAGCATATTCAGTGCCATACTGATCGTTACACGGCCAACACTGCGCAGGATCGCCAGATAAACTTCTGTAACACCCCAGCACAGATAAGTAATACCCATAACTTTTAAATAAGAAGAACCGATAGAGATCAGTTCAGGATCAGATGTAAAAATCTTCATCATAAGCTGAGGCGCAAAAAATGCAACCAATGCAACAAGTGCAGAAATTGCGATCGAGAAACGAAGCGCGATTCCCTCGATGGCATGTATTGCCTGGATATTATTTTTTCCATAATACTGCGCACACAGAAGTGATGCGCCGGTGCCAAGTCCGTAATATACCATAAACAGGATATTGGAGTAATTGGCAGCCAGAGACACTGCAGAAATCGCAGACTGTCCGACATAATTCAGCATAATTACGTCTGCGGAGTTGACCGCTGCACTGAGCAGATTCTGAATGATGATCGGAATCGTCAGCTTAAACATCTGCCGGTAAAAATCGTCCTTACCGGTTGATAACGTATTTGTCATATTTACCCCCATAATAAAAATTATAAATTTGTTACTGAGAACAGAAACAGAAATCTTTTATCTGTCTGATCAGACAATCATTTTAATCTGTTTTATCATAACTTTTTTCCAGAATCGACGCTATCTCTATTTTGACACATTTATACGATATTTTGACTTTTTGACTGAATTAAGTAAGTCCCCTGAACTAATTGCAGAAATAATAAGCAGTGGATGGGGGACTTGCAAGTTATCAGGAGGTTTATAAGATTTTCCTGATAATTTGCGGAGCAGACATCTTAAGAGCAAACTGCGTAGTTACAGTTGTTCAGTATAGAGTGTAGTGGGAAAAATCTGGCAAATATCTGCCTGATAAGATGAAAAGAAAAAAAGAATCTACCGGGACTTGTTTAAGAAATATTTATATATTTCTCTCATTTTCTTTAACATCCCCTGCTATCCTGTCAGCATACAGGAGGTGAAAGACTTGAAATATTTGGCCGACAGGATACTTCCAGAGGAATGTTCCTGAATGAAATGTCCCAGCTATTTGAAAGTCTGGAATGCAAGGTAGCCTACAATCTGGATGGCGGTCACTGTACATTCATGACAAAAAACAGCCAGATCATAAACCATCCATACAAACCGGATCATGAAGTTCCGGATAGAATCTTTATTATATAAGTAGAAAGGCAAAGGTGATATCTATGTGGGCAGTCAGTCTGATCAAAGGAGTTTTATTAAATATATGTATCATATGCAGCATGGTGTGCATTGCACTGAAAGTGCTGGACTGGTATAATCCTTATATGGACTTTACAGGACATGCAGCCTTTATTCCATATATTCTGTATGTATCCGTATTTCTGTATGCGATACTGCAGACTTTTTCCGGAAGACACCAGCATACAATATTATTCAGCATGTCCTCTGTTTCTGATGGAAGCAAAAGAGATATATAAACATCTCATGCGGAAATTACCGGATTATGCAGAGAATCCGCTGCGAGGAGAAAGCCTGGTGAATTTGTAAAAACAGCCGCAGCGATCATTGCAGTGGCGAGTAACATAAGATAAAAGAACACAGAAATTATAAGGCGGGTGAACTTTATGATGACATTACAACAGCTTGACATGAGCATATTATTATGGATACAGGAACATTTAAGAATAGCTGCCCTGACTCCATTCTGGAAAGTGATCACTTTCCTGGGAAATGGGGGATGGCTCTGGCTTGTGGCGGCGGCAGTGTTGCTGATCCCGAAGAAAACACGCAGAGTCGGGATCACGGCATTACTTTCCATTACAATAGGATTCCTGATCACAAACGTACTGCTAAAGAATATTGTTGCCCGCCCGAGACCTTTTGACGCTTATACAGAGATTATTCCTCTGATCACCAGACCAACGGACTTTTCATTCCCGTCCGGTCATACATGTGCATCCTTTGCGTGTGCGCTGGTTTTCTTTCGAATGTTGCCAAAGAAATATGGAGTTCCGGCAGTAGTTCTGGCGGGTATGGTAGCTTTTTCCAGACTCTATCTGGGTGTACACTATCCTGGTGATGTTCTGGGAGGATTTCTCGTAGCAGCATTTGCGAGCACACTGGCATATCATCTGATGCAGGCATATCAGAAAAAAGCAAAGGAGCAGTCAGAAGGTCTCTCTCATAAATGGAAGAGGGAATAGGACGAGGAAAACAGTACTTCTCATTTTCGGATTATCAGAGATTCCGTACGTATTTACGGTGAGCTGTTGAAGTTTGTACTGTCTTCGCTGTCCAGTTTCTGTCTGGATTATTTACTATTCAGTGCCATGATATTTGCAACAGATAAGAATCCGAATATGATACTTGCAGCAAACATTTCTGCCAGATTAGTCAGCGGAACTTACAATTATCTGGTCAATACAAAAATAGTTTTCCATAAGAAACCATCTGCGGATACAGCCGTTAAATATGCGGCTCTGGCAGGAGCAGTTCTGATTTTTAATAATATATTTCTGAGCATGTATACTGCCGGCCTGCATCTGGATGTTTTTTATGCAAAGATCATGACAGAGATTACGCTTTTTATTCTGAGTTTTCTGGTGCAAAGGATGTGTATCTTTACGAAGAAAATGAGCAGATAACAATAGAAATTTAGACATTACAGCAGCCAGATTTTTCCCATATCTGTTATAAATATCTGTCGGCTTACAGTGATTTCGTAAAATGCTGAAAATTTATCAGAGAGGTAATTCCTGCGATAGATATTCGTAACAGAATTAAGAGGATATTTATAATTTACTTTGCTGCCTGTTTGATTCGGCTAAATCTGGAATGTTGCTCATAATATCCGAATATAATAAATTGATTTTATAACAATGGAGTTTTTTGATGAAGCGAAAACCTTTATCAGTCAGCCTGTTAATTTCTCTGGGAACCGGAGTGATTGCAGGCTTTCTTACTTCCAGAAGCATGGAAAAATATCAGGAAATGTACCATCCACCCCTGTCACCGCCCGGATGGATATTTCCCATTGTCTGGCTGATTCTTTACACCCTGATGGGAATTTCTGCCTACAGGATTTACATGAAAAATCCAAAAGCAGAAGCGTTGAAACTCTATCTCATCCAGCTGGCAGTAAACTTCCTCTGGTCGATTTTCTTTTTTAATCTGGGATGGCAGTTATTTGCAGCAGTCTGGATCTTACTGCTATGGTATCTGGTATTTCTCCTGATAAAAGAATTTGCCAGAATCGATCCGGGAGCTGCAAAACTTCTGATCCCGTATCTGATATGGCTGACATTTGCAGCATATTTAAATATAGTCATTGCGCTGCACAGGTGAAAAAGCCTCTAGGACAGCATATTGCCGTATTACGTCTGAATAATCATACCCTGATTACTCTGCCAGGATTGGTTTATATAAATACATAGATAAGTGAAAAATACACATACTATATCCGATGTAGAAAATATTTTTTGAATTTATATGGAGAAATTGAATTTGGAGCTGCCGTTTTAAATGAATACTGTTTACAGATATCCATTTGCCCCGGAATCGTCAGTTTCTGCCATATGACAGGAGGAACCAGAATGGATAACAGCACAAAGAAACTGCTGGAAGAATGCAGTGTCGGATGTAAAATGGGAATCGAGAGCATGGAGCAGGTCCAGCACCACGTAACAGACGCCGGAATCGCAGGCGTGATCGAGAAATACTGCTCCAGACATAAAGAACTGGAAGCAGAAGTCTCCAAAATGCTCCTGCGCGCCGGACAGCCGGAGAAAGAACCGGGGGTCATGGTCTCCACATTCTCCTGGATGACCACAGGCGTCAAAATGATGACAGGAGAAGATGAGAACAAACAGGCAGTCAAGATCATCATGAATGGATGCAACATGGGAATCCAGTCCATCACCGAAGCCCTGCACCAATGTAAAGACGCATCCGCAGAAAGCATCTCCGCAGCAAAAAAACTTATCAGAATGGAAGAGAATCTGCGGGATGATATGCAGAAATACCTGTAAGCAGAAACTTAGTTCTGGTTACACGAAAATATAAACAGGATTTCTATTGCTTATTATCTTAACCGAATCAAGTAGCGAAGCGGAGGATTTTATCCACTTGACTTAAGTAAATATGTTTTATCAAATGCCACTGGTCAAAAAACGGAACCCATCACCAATTTGTTAGATTCTAATCTAATCAAGAAGATGGTAAACAAATGACCAGTGGCATTTTTGTTTAAGAACTGTTTAACTTTTTCTACTATAATTTTTAATCTCCAATGATATTGTATTTTTACAGTAAGAGACAGTTGCCTGATCATTATCTGGTAGAGACCGCAGGCACAGACAGATTGTGATCAGAGTTGCTGTAAATGAAACAGGAGGCGAAAAATCATGGAAAAGAAATTGTGGAGATTTCTGAAGTAGATGGAGAAGAACTGACAAATCAACTGATCTGCTATATGAAAAAGAAAAATATAAAATTTGAAAATATGAAACCGTTTCTACCGTATTATCCGGAACGCATTTATAAAAATATGTATGAGGTGGGATTATTAAATGGTATATCTGCATGAGAATAAAAAAGAATTTACAAATGCAGTTAATCTTGCAAGAATAATTCTATGGTTTCACATTATATGTTGAATTATGGATATATTCCGCTGTGGGTATTAGTAAATACCTTAACGATTGGGACGATCAGTGTGTTTTATTCGCATCTTGAACAGCAGGATCAGAACAATATTGGGCGAGTCTTTTCTTTGAAACCCGATGAACTGAAAACTATATTATAGACATTGAAAATGAGAAAATCTATTTGAAAGAACTGGTATTAGGATACATTAAGTAATTTTGTGTGGGAGATTATTTGAGTTATAAGCATAATAGGGATGAGAAACATATTATAATGGAAATTATTGATGAGATAAATGATGAAACAATCCTATATTATTTTATATATGGGTGTTATGAATTTACAGATAGATGATTACTCGGAAATACATGTAAATTCTATAGACTTTAAAAAGCTGTAATGTATATTGGACTTGCAGATGAAGGAGGAATGGAATAAGTTCTCATAATGAGGTATATGTAATTTAATTACATTATATGTGTAAAAAAATTACACATAATTATTGACATTTATTTTGAGGTTATTTACTATACTTATAAGAATACGAGGGAGGTTTTGCTATGCTTACGAAAATGTATCTAACCAATTTTATGTCTTTTTTGAATAGAACTGAGTTTGATTTTACAGCATCTAAATACACTATACTTGGTAAGACAAATACTTTTGATAATTCTATACTTAAAGGAGGCCTATTTATTGGACCAAATGCATCTGGCAAGTCGAATGCTTTGAAGGGAATTGCATTTCTGATCAATATGATTAAAGGAGAGGGAGAGTCTTTTGAACAATATCGATGCCGCTTTTCAAAACAGCCGTTTACTGTTTTAGAATATGAATTTGATTTCTCGGGTAAAAAAGTAGTTTATAAAATTGAATGTAATGTAAGGACAAAGAATATTTCAGAAGAATTAACAATCGATGATAAATTAGTTCTAAAAAGAGATGGTAATAAAGGTGAATTAAGAATCAATGATTCCGTTTCGGCAGATGATAATCTTGACAGTGAAACTTTATTTCTTCGAACTGCATCATTTAACACAGGAAGATTTCCTCAAGAGCCAGTACTTCGAGAATTAATGAATTATCTGCAAAATTCGTATTATATTGATGGATATAATCGAGGGGCATCTTGGGGAAGGAATATTACAAAATATGCTGAAGAGCATGGTGTAAAAAAATTAAATGAATACCTTCAGGAATTTAATTATGATTTCTTTTTGGAATATGGTTCTAAAAGCACAGGAGAAGGAGCAACAGTATTTGTTGGATCGGATGAAAAAATTGTCTTTTTCAAACGTAAGAGTTTTCCTTTTCCAAGTGTTTTCTATGATGAATCTCAGGGAAATCAAGTGTTTGCAGATATGTTACCTAATCTTATTTATGTTTTGGAAAATCCTGGAATGTTGATATTTGATGAATTTGGAAATAGTTTGCATAACAAATTGGCAGAAAAGATAGTTAAATTTTTCATGAAAAATGCTAAGAAATCCCAATTGTTTATTACATCACATGATACCAATTTGATTTCAAATTCCGTATTTCGTCCGGATCAAATCAATTTAGTCACTTTTAATGATGCGAATGGCAGTATGGTAACTAGAATTTCAAAATTTAAGCCAAGAGAAGCTCAAAATTTGGAAAAAATGTACCTGGGAGGCATGTTTGAGGGTTTGCCAACGTATGAATAATTATAAAATTGATAAATCTAAAAATATAGGAAATGTAATTTTCGTTGTTGAAGGTGGACGTCCAGATACTGGAGGAACAGAACTTAGGTTGTTAAAGAAAATTTTTGCTGATATTCTAGGCTATGAAGTTCAAGAATTGAGGCGAGGGTCTGATGAATTTATAGGATATGGAAGTAATGCACAGTGTCGAGTGTTTGCTTTGAATCTTCCTAAAAATCAGTTGACAGAGATGACCGAAGAAGCGCTAGATGAATTGTATCGTCGTTTAAATGTCGAATTTAATATTAAACCAGAAGATTGCCCTATTTTTTATTTGTATGACAGAGACTATTTGAGTTATAAACGTAATGAATTGCGAAGAAAATATGTAATGAAGTATACTGATCCGTATGGAGATGAAGAAGGAAATCAAGGACAGTTGTTGTTAAGCTATCCAGCAGTCGAAAGTTATTTGCTATCGTGTATTCAAGATAATGTCTTTTTACAATCTTATTTTCTTGGAAAAGATTTAAAACCAGAGGTCGCTAAGACTGGTTTTTCTGAAGAAGATATTGAAACTGATGAGCATTTAATTCATGCAGTAACAGAAATGAATAGAGGTTTGGAAGCGTTTAATTTAGGTGAGTATGATTTAGATAATCTTGCACCGACATTATTAGGAGTCTATGATTATCAACAGGAAAAACAAAAAACAGATGCAACATTTTCATTATTGTCTCTTATTTCAATGGCATTACTTGAACTGGGTATTATTACAGAATATGAGGATTCTGATATAGATGATAATGCGAACGATTCGGTTCTATAATCGATTAAATAACTAAAAAAGGAATAAACAAATGAACAAAAATGAAATCTATATAAAAACCGGCACCCAATACAAAGAAATGACAAAAGCTCTCCTGACTCAGTGCAATTTGGCAGCTCAGATCTCTGACACAGATATGCAGATCGGCATCAAGCCGAATCTCGTCTCCCCATCCGAGGCTTCCTGGGGGGCTACTACGCATCCGGAAATCGTAGCAGGAATCATAGAGTACCTGCAGGAGAACGGATACAGGAAGATTGCCGTTCTTGAGGGATCCTGGGTAGGGGATAAGACAACGGAGGCATATGAGGTCTGCGGATATCGTGAACTTTCAGAGAGATATCAGGTTCCTTTCTGGGATATGCAGAAGGACAAGGGAATTGAGCGTGACTGCGGGGGCGTGAAGTTAAATATTTGCGAACGTGTGGCAAATGTTGATTTTCTGATCAATGTTCCAGTACTGAAGGGACATTGCCAGACAAAGATTACCTGTGCGTTAAAGAATATGAAGGGGTTGATTCCGAATACGGAGAAGCGCCGTTTCCATGCAATGGGTTTGCATAACCCAATCGCGCATCTGAACGCGGGGATCCATCAGGATTTTGTTGTTGTCGATAATATCTGCGGAGATCTGGATTTTGAGGATGGCGGTAACCCGGTAGTGATGAATCGTGTCTGGGCAGGAATGGATCCGGTATTGATAGATTCTTATGTTTGTCAGATTATGCATTATACGACGAAAGATGTGCCGTATATTGAACTGGCTGAGCAATTGGGAGTTGGGAGCACCGATCTGGAAAATGCTCACATTGTTTTCTGCGAGGAAACCGCCCGGAAAGAATTGCCAAAGTCACGAAAAGTAGTAGAACTTCAGGATGCAGTAGAAGAGGTAGAATCCTGCAGTGCCTGCTATGGATATCTGATCCCTGCTCTGGAAATGTTGAAAAATGACGGCCTTTTTGAAAAACTGGATACCAAGATCTGCATCGGTCAGGGATACCGCGGCAAAACAGGAAAACTGGGGGTTGGCGCCTGTACCTGTAAGTTCGAGCATAACGTAAATGGCTGTCCGCCTACTGAAAATCAGATATATGATTTTTTAAAACAATATATTTCAGACATGGAATCAGCAAAAAAATAATTATTAATGCAGTGAAGCGATTCGTAGATATCAAATTAGGAATCAAATACCTTTTGAGTTTAACCAAATCAAGTAAGTCCCCTGTTTCAATTGCGAAAAGTAATAAGCAGTAGGTGGGGACTTGCTTGTATCAGGAGGAGTGCAAACGCTTTCTGATAAACTGCGGAACAGTTATTTGGTTATGAGCAAGTAGCGAAGCGGATGATTTTATCCGCTTGACTATTTTTTAGTACGTATAATATAAAAACAGGCTCCGAAGAACCTGTTTTTATATTTATATATGGAGATGTTGCTTAGGATCAAAATCAGACAACGGAGAAAATGATAAGATTTATAATGCCATTTTAATCATCTCCACAATCTTATCCTGACTGAACTTACTGCTGTCAAATGCCAGATGATACTGGGTAATGTCTTTCCATTTTTTATCTGTAAAGTATTCATAATAAGTACGGCGTTCTTTATCCATTTTCTTAACCAGCTTCTGTGCACTCTTTTCTTCACGACCTGTGCGTTCGATGATGGTCTGTACACGGTAATCAAATGGTGCGTGGATAAATACACTCAGGCATTTGTTGTCGAGGATATAGTTTGCGCATCGTCCGACGATTACACAATCTTCTTTTTCTGCAGCCTCCAGAATAATTTTACGCTGGAGATCAAAAAGTACATCGTTCATAGGAACAAAATGGAAATCGCTGTCCATCTGAAGTTCATGGTCAATTGGGAAACGCCAGTTACTGCCTCGTTTCTCATCAACCTTGGCAAGTATATCAAAAGGAATATTTTCTTTGTGAGCTGCAATATCAATCAGCTCTTTGTCATAAAAAGCAAATCCAAGTTCCTCTGCCAGAGTCTTGCCAATCAGACGGCCATTACTGCCGAGCATCCTGTTTATTGTAATCACACGTTTACTCATAATCAAAACCTCCTTTATGATAACCTTGTTACTGCCTAATATAAAATAGTTTCTTAATCGAAGCGGGTATTCGTTATAGAACTGCGCAGTGAAGCGATGATTTTATCTGCCTGACTTGAAACTATTTATATCAACGTTCTGCAATGCAGTAACAAGTCTTTTATTTGTGAATATTATAACACTAATGTCAGAAAAATGCCAGCAAAATAGATAAAAAAACAAAAACAGTACAAGAAAAACTATAAATACTACACAAAAATTAAAGCCGGACATACGAAAATGGGAAGGCTATCACATTTTGCACACATCTTTTTTACTTCGTTTTCACAGGCATCTCAAAATTTGCACACACTTTTTCTGTAACATTTTAATCGGATCAAGTAAGTCATCTGATACAACCGCGGAGCAGATATTCGGTTATGAGCAAGTAGTAAAGCAGATGTTTTTATCCACTTGACTTAAATCAGGTGACAAGGTGGCAGGTAACTGGACAAAAGAGCAGACAGGTATTCTGATACTAAAACAAAACGAGGGAAAGAAGAGATGGCTGAGAGCAAGGTGATACCAAAGAAACGAAAGGGCAGAAAGAAGAAAGTAATTGCAGTTTCGCTTGTAGGCGTACTGGCGGCAGGAGGAATTGGAGGTGCTTTATATTATAAACAGAATTCTGTTGTTAAAATGCCTGAGGATACAAAGCAGGCGCAGTCGGCAACAGCAGAACTGGGAAGCATTTCCAATACGATAGTAGGAACCGGAAATCTGGCGCTGGCAGATGCTCAGTCACAGACAATTCCATCAGGGATTGAGATTGAAGAGGTCACGGTAGAGTCTGGGGATCAGGTAACAAAGGGTGACACTATTGCAACAGTCAGTAAGGCGTCAGTTCTGAAAGCAGTAGAAGAGACGCAGGAAGAGATTCAGGAACTGGATGAACAGATCAGTGATTGTCAGGATGACGATGACACGGATACGATTGATGCATCTGTAGATGGAAGAGTCAAGCTTATTTATGCAGAAACTGTTTCTGGTTCTACCTGTACGGTCACAGTGACAGATAATGGAACTACATATGACGATGAAGTAATTGTAACTGACAGCGACGGAAAAGAGCTTGGAACAGGAAATCTCTATATTCATGAACCATTGGAGATTACAGGTACAACCGGAACTGTCAGTGCTGTTAATGTCAGTGAGAATGAGAGTGTCACTTCAGGAACAGAACTGCTTACGTTGGAAAACAGTGCAAGTGATGCTCACTATGAACAGCTTCTTGCACAGAGAGAGGCATATTCTGCAACATTAAAGAAACTGCTCCAGTTATCAAAGAACCAGAAGATTACTGCGGACATTAGCGGAACGATTCAGAGTGTGAACGTGTCCGCAAGTTCTTCTGACAGTTCTTCAAGTACCTCTTCCGGTTCAGCAGGAAGCTCAGGCTCAGTAAATGTATCTAAAATGTCCTATGCCGCTTCTACGGGGAAGAACACAGATTCTGGCAAGAGTAAAAACAGTTCTGTAAATAACAACATTTCAGCAAGCGAAAACAGAAAAACAAAAGTTCCTGCTGTAAGTTTCACTGTAAATTGCGATAACAGAACAGCAGCCAAAACAATATCCAATAGTCAGGCAGGGATTATAGGACTGTCTTCAACGATGCAGATGCCTGCCGGAACCAGTTATAAAATTATTACGCTTTCATCAGAAAATACAGATGAAAACGAGACCGTAGAAAATATAGAAAAAATAACAGATCAGGAAGAACAGACACAAGCGGAAGCGGCAGCTAGTGAGTGCAGTAATGAGGAAGATGTTGATGCATTTGCAGCAGATGCAGAGGAAAACGCTGAATCATCAGCTGACATGGTATCCGCTGGATTCAAATGAAAAAATATCTGTTCTGATCAGATCAGGTAAATACGCTATATTAATTGCGAAAAGCAATAAGCAGTGGACGGAAATTTACTTATATCAGTATCAGCAGGACTGCAAGATCAGTGTATTATCTCAAAGATAACCACTGATTCTGCAATTCCTGCTGATTTTTTTGTCATATTTTGGATATTTTTATCAATAGACACTATCATTTTTCATATGCTAAAATAATAGCGGAAAATTTATTTATAAGATTGACGATACTTATAGATTTTTTCTTTAGGTTATGATATTATACTTAATTGGCTGTCTGACGGGTGCAGACAGATACGTTACAAAAGTATGGAAGAAAGGGATACTAATGCTGAAAATCAAAAGCTATGTAAAGGTAAACAGTCTGGCAGAAGCCTATGAGCTGAACCAGAAGAAAACAGCTCGCGTCCTGGGCGGAATGGTCTGGATGAAAATGAGCAACAGAGCAGTATCTACAGCAATCGATCTGTCCGGTCTGGGACTGGATACGATCTCGGAGAATGATGATGAATTTGTGATCGGGTGCATGACCCCTCTCCGCGACCTGGAGACAAATGAGGCTCTGAACACCTACACACATGGAGCTATGAAAGAAAGCCTTTGCCACATTGTGGGAGTACAGTTTCGTAACTGTGCCACAGTGGGAGGAAGTATTTATGGAAGATATGGTTTCTCAGATGTTCTGACTATGTTCCTGGGAATGGATACATGGGTAGAACTGTATGATGCAGGCCGTATTCCACTGACTGAATTTGTAAACATGAAGAAGGACAATGACATTCTTGTGAATATTATCGTACGTAAAGAGCCGCTTCTTACCTGTTACTTAAGCCAGAGAAACACCAAAACAGACTTCCCGGTACTGACCTGTACAGCATCCGTGATCGGAGACGAAGCAAGAACAGTCATCGGTGCCAGACCTGCCCGTGCCATGGTTGTGGAAGACGAGAAACAGATTCTTAAAAACTTCAGAAATATGACAAAGAAGCAGAAGGCAGAAGCAATTGAGAAATTTGCCGAATATGCGGCAGAGAATGTTCCGACAGCAGGCAATATGCGAGGTTCCAAAGAATACAGAACTCTCCTTGTAAAAGTACAGACAAGAAGAGCCTGGGAAGCAGTAGGA
>NZ_JBQHWS010000095.1:0-13953 GCF_052063845.1 Blautia sp. HCP3S3_D9 | reverse complement strand
CGCGTTGTCGTCAATCGCCGTAGCCACCGCTACGCCTCATTCCTCCGCCTTGCATATGAGAAAATCATCCTGCGTCAATATAGCAGATACTTAATTTTCGATGTACTAGAATCATAGCATGAAAAGTAAATTTTTTCCAGAATAGTATTACGTTTTATGCACATATTAAAAATACAATGACAGCAGAAGCTGAACAACTGAAAATGACTCTGCTGTCAGCATCATATAACATAAAATTATAATATGACAAAGCGGAGGGATTCTGCCCGAGAACCGGCGGATTGCTTTCCGGGAACAGGAGACGAATATGAGAAAAAAAGCGAAAAAAATTCTTGTGAGTGCAGTACTGATCATGTCCTTATGTATGTTTACAGCATGTGGAAACGCTGACAATGCGGCAGATGAAGTAGATACAACTGAAGATGGAAACATTACTGAAGATAATGGAATGGACGATGCTGACAATGCTGCGGATAACAATAATGCTACAGATGATAATAAAAATAATACTGCAGCTGATAACACAGGGAATAATGCAAGTACGGACAATAATACGAATACAGATGGCAATGCTGAAATTTCCACAGATAATGGAACGGTAGTGGAAGAGGGCACAGGCAACGGGGCAGCAGAAGATGGAATGACAGATAATACGGATAACAATGGCACTGCTTCAGGAGCACTTGGAAATGGAGTAAGAGATCTCGGAGATGGAGTTGGAGATGCGGTAGAAGACGTGGGTGATGCAATCGGAAATGCGGCAGAAGGAAGATAAGGAAAAATAACAAAAAGTCAGAGAGACTGCTTGCAGATAGACGATAACAGGTGCAGCAGTCTCTATATTTGAGAAAAAAGGCAGGATATTTGCAACGATTTATGGTATTATCAAAGTAAAGTCTAAAAGGAATCGCTATATGGAGGTTATTTATAATGAAATTCAGGCCATGCATTGATATACATAATGGAAAAGTGAAACAGATTGTTGGAGGAAGCCTTACAGATGTACAGGACCAGGCAAAAGAGAATTTTGTGTCTGAGCAGGATGCAGCATTTTATGCAGAACTGTATAAGAAAGCTGGTATAAAAGGCGGTCATGTAATCCTGCTGAACAGTCTGGATTCTCCTTATTATGAAGCAACGAAAGCACAGGCACTCCTTGCACTGGGCGCTTACCCTAAGGGGTTGCAGATCGGTGGCGGTGTGAATCCGCAGAATGCCGGAGAATATCTGGATGCAGGGGCAAGCCATGTGATCGTCACATCCTATGTGTTTAAAGATGGAAAGATTTCCTGGGAGAATCTGAATAAGATGAAAGAAGCGGCAGGAAAGGAGAATCTGGTCCTTGACCTGAGTTGCCGTAAGAAAGACGGAAAATATTATATCGTGACAGATCGCTGGCAGAAATTTACGGATGTTACAGTGACTCTGGAAGTAATGGAAGAGCTGGGAAGCTACTGTGATGAGTTTCTGGTACATGCAGTTGATGTGGAAGGCAAAGCACATGGTGTAGAGACTGAACTGGCAGCTCTGCTTGGGGAATATAAGGGAAATCCAGTCACCTATGCGGGTGGTGTTGGCTCTATGGCTGATATCGAAGATCTGCGTACTTATGGAAAAAACAGACTGGATGTTACAGTGGGAAGTGCACTGGATCTCTTTGGAGGCAGTATTCCTTTTGCTGAGCTAATTAAACTTTAATCGAATCAAGTAACTCCTATGCTTCAATTGAGAATATCCGTTTGACTCGAAGTTCATTACTTTGATTATGAGTAGAGGCTTAATGTCTGAATCAGTGATAAAAATTTTACTGTTCACTGATAATATCCCGCGCGGTGAACGTAAAAAATGCATCTGGCAATGAGATACAGGATAATAGACTACTGAATAGTTGCCAAATTTCGACATAATAGGACAAGAATTCCTCTTCTATTCCTGAAGTAAACAGAAAAAATGTGAAATTTTAATAAAATAGTGTTAAAATTCAAAAAGGTGTGTTATAATAGATTCATCAAACAGCAAAGGGGATGGAAGCATGAAATTTATCATCAGCGGAAAGAATATTACAGTTACAGAAGGTCTTAAGACAGCGGTCCAGGACAAGCTCAGTAAACTGGAAAGGTATTTCACTCCTGACACCGAAGTTGTAGTAACTTTAAGTGTTGAAAAAGAAAGACAGAAAATCGAAGTAACAATCCCTGTAAAAGGAAACATTATCCGTTCCGAACAGGTAAGCAATGACATGTATGTATCAATCGATCTGGTTGAAGAAGTCATTGAACGTCAGCTTCGCAAGTACAAAAATAAAATTGTAGACAAACAGCAGGCAGCTGCAAACTTCCAGAAAGCATATCTGGATAAAGATTATGATGAAGATGAAGATGTTAAGATCATCCGTACCAAGAAATTCGGGATTAAACCAATGTATCCGGAAGATGCATGCGTACAGATGGAACTTCTTGGACATAACTTCTTTGTATTCTATAATGCAGAGACCGAGCAGGTAAACGTAGTCTACAAACGTAAAGGTAATACTTACGGTTTAATTG
Organism: Blautia sp. HCP3S3_D9; assembly: GCF_052063845.1. Classification (NCBI taxonomy): domain Bacteria; kingdom Bacillati; phylum Bacillota; class Clostridia; order Lachnospirales; family Lachnospiraceae; genus Blautia; species Blautia sp. HCP3S3_D9. The sequence goes on along the minus strand of NZ_JBQHWS010000095.1, from coordinate 11,407 downwards.
AACCAGAATTCTAATACGACAACCGAATTCGGACAAAATACACCGTAAAGTGGGGTGTGCAGATTGTGGGAATGATTTTTCAAATACGCTCTAGAACACGCTCTAAACCTTATCAGAACATAAAAGGCCATAAGAAAAGTTTTCATAACAACAACAAAAGAACTTCCGTGCGGAATAAAAAAACTTCTGCACGGAAGTTTTTTTATGTCAAAAAATAAATTGAGAGCAGATTAAAATTCTTTTTACGTTATAAAAAACTTGCCAAAATCTGAATATTATGTATAATAAAGAAGAAAAGAGTAATGAACAACAAAATAATGAACAACAGGGAGCTTGCGTATCAAGCAGGCTGAGAGTGGGATGAATGCCCAGACCTGCAAACCTGATTTGGATAATGCCAACGTAGGGAATGGATACGTAAGTATAAATACAAACGTGAATTTGAGCAGATATATCAAACAGGTATATTTGTTTTTTTATGCCGTTTTTCCGAAGTCTTTCAGGTGTCATTAAAAACGACGAAAAGGAGATAAGAATTATGCTGGGTACATGTTTACAGAATGTCAGAGAAAGAGAACCTCTTGTCCACAATATCACTAATTATGTCACAGTAAATGATGTGGCAAATGTAATCCTTGCGAGCGGGGCAAGCCCGATCATGTCAGATGAGCCGCAGGATGTAGAGGAAATTACAGCAATCTGCGGAGGGCTGAATATCAATATCGGAACTCTGAATGTGAGAACAATCGAAGGAATGCTGAAAGCAGGGCATAAGGCTAATGAATTGGGACATGTAGTTCTGCTGGATCCAGTTGGTGCCGGAGCAAGTTCTCTTCGAACAAATACAGCAGTGAAGCTGATGCAGGAGTTAAAGCTTAATGTGATCCGTGGAAATATTTCAGAAGTTAAGACACTGGCAGCAGGAAGTGGTACAACCAAGGGCGTTGATGCAGATGTAGCTGACGCAGTGTCAGAAGAGAATCTGGATGAAGCAGTTGCATTTGCAAAGAAATTTGCAGAGAAATCAGGAAGCATTGTTGCCATAACAGGAGCGATCGACCTTGTCAGTGACGGAGAGAAATGCTATGTGATCCGTAATGGCCGTCCGGAAATGGGAAGGATCACAGGAACAGGATGCCAGTTATCCGGTCTTATGACAGCATATCTTGTCGCAAACCCAGAACAGAAGTTAGAAGCAGCAGCTGCAGCAGTCGGCGCAATGGGACTTGCAGGAGAAATCGGATGGAGTTATATGCAGAAAGGTGACGGCAATTCTACTTACAGAAACAGGATCATTGATGCAATTTATAATATGACAAAAGAACAGTTAGATGAGGGTGCGAAATATGAAGTGCGATAAGAAAGATTTACTGCTTTATGCAGTGACAGACAGAAGTTGGTTAAATGGTGAAACTCTTTACAGTCAGGTTGAGAAAGCACTGGAGGGTGGAGCAACATTTGTACAGCTTCGTGAGAAACATCTGGATCATGAGACTTTTCTTAAAGAGGCAAAGGAACTGAAAGAACTTTGTGCGAAATATCAGGTTCCGTTTGTGCTGGATGATGATGTGGAACTTGCACTGGAAGTTGGTGCAGACGGTGTTCATGTAGGACAGAGTGATATGGAAGCCGGAGATGTCCGTGCAAAACTTGGAAAAGATAAGATTGTCGGAGTATCTGCCCAGACTGTAGAACAGGCACTTCTCGCTCAGGAACGCGGTGCAGATTATCTGGGGGTAGGTGCAGTATTTCCAACCAGTTCCAAGGATGATGCAGTGGAAGTAGATCACGAAACAGTGAAAGCTATCTGTGAAGCAGTGGATATTCCGGTCATTGCGATCGGTGGTATTTCAAAAGATAACGTACAGGAATTGGCAGGATGTGGACTTTGTGGAATTGCAGTTATCTGTGCTATTTTTGCGAAGCCGGACATAAAAAAAGCAGCAGAAGAGCTGAAAGAAGCTACCGCGAAAATGGTGGAAGCATGTTAGCATAAATTTTCTACGTACAGTGGATGGGATGAAAACAGTAATGCTATTTGTAGAGAGATGAAAAGAGGAGTAAACAGAAAATGAAAACAGCAGTAACGATTGCAGGAAGTGATTCCAGCGGTGGAGCAGGGATCCAGGCAGATATTAAGACAATGCTTGCAAACGGCGTTTATGCCATGAGTGCGATTACGGCACTGACAGCACAGAATACCACAGGGGTGACGGCGATCATGGAAGTGACATCGGAGTTTCTGGGAGAGGAACTGGACAATATTTTTACAGATATTTATCCGGACGCAGTAAAGATCGGAATGGTATCTTCTGGTGTTTTGATCGAGAAGATTGCAGATAAACTGGAGGAATATAAAGCAAAGAATATTGTAGTTGACCCGGTTATGGTGGCAACAAGCGGAGCAAAGCTGATCAGTGATGAAGCTATCGGGACTTTAAAACAGCGGTTACTTCCTATTGCAAGTGTGTTGACTCCGAATATTCCGGAGGCAGAGGTTCTGGCAGAAATGGAAATCCATACAGCAGAGGATATGATAGAGGCAGCAAAGAAAATCAGTGACAGATACCATTGCGCAGTTCTCTGTAAAGGAGGACATAAGTTAAATGATGCCAATGATCTCCTCTACAGAAATGGTTCCTATCGCTGGTTTGAGGGAAAACGCATTGATAATCCAAATACCCATGGAACTGGCTGTACTCTTTCCAGCGCTATTGCATCTAATCTTGCGAAAGGATTTGATATGGATAGAGCTGTAGAACGTGCGAAAGACTACATTTCAGGTGCGCTGGCAGCAATGCTGGATCTGGGAAAAGGCAGCGGCCCGATGGATCATGGATTTGCGATCACAGGAGAATATAAGAAAGAAGCCGGGGAGGTATAAGTCTCATGGAAACGAAAAGAACCGGCTTATTTGAAAACGGACTGATCTGGTTTGGAGCGGGAGTTTCTATAGCAGAAATCCTGACAGGAACTTACCTGGCACCGCTTGGCATGGGAAAAGGTCTGGCAGCAATTATTGTGGGACATATCATCGGCTGCCTGATGCTGTTTCTGGCAGGTGTGATCGGCGGTAAAGTCAGAAAGAGCGCCATGGAAACTGTAAAAATGAGCTTTGGACAGAAAGGAAGTATTCTGTTTGCTGTTTTGAATGTGCTTCAGCTTGTTGGCTGGACTGCCATTATGATTTATGACGGTGCACTGGCAGCAGACGGGGTGGTAAATACAGGACGCTGGATCTGGTGTCTGGTCATCGGAGCACTGATCATCCTCTGGATCGTCATTGGAATTACAAATCTTGGAAAGATCAATACGGTTGCCATGGCAGCTTTGTTTATCCTGACATTGATCCTCTGTAAGGTGATTTTTACCGGAGGCGGTGCAGGTGTAGCTGCTGATGACAGTATGACATTCGGAGCAGCAGTAGAACTTGGCGTTGCCATGCCGTTATCCTGGCTTCCGCTGATCAGTGACTACACAAGAGAAGCGGAAAAGCCTGTGAAAGCAACAGCAGTCAGTGCAGTGACATACGGGCTTGTGAGCTGCTGGATGTATGTGATTGGAATGGGCGCTGCGATTATTACCGGAGAGTATGATATTGCGCAGATTATGTTAAAAGCAGGCCTGGGAATTGCAGGACTTTTGATCATTGTGTTCTCAACAGTGACAACTACATTTCTGGATGCTTATTCTGCAGGTATTTCCAGTGAGACCATCGTAAGTAAATGGAATGGAAAACATGTGGCGATTGTAGTAACCGTTATTGGAACCATTGCAGCAATCGTATATCCGATGGATAATATTACAGATTTTCTGTATCTGATTGGTTCTGTATTTGCACCAATGATCGCTATTCAGATTGCAGATTTCTTTATTCTGGACTTGGATAAAAGCAGCCGGGCAGTACATATTCCGAATATGATCATCTGGGTGATCGGATTTGTGGTGTATCGTATTCTTATGAATATTGATATGCCGGTAGGAAATACACTGCCGGATATGGTGATCACGGTTATTCTTTGTCTGATCGCAGCGAAAATAGTGCCGGAGAAGAAGTAATATATAGAAACAAAATTTCAGCCAGATGTGAAACATGAAAAACAGTAGTGTTTCACATCTGGCTGTTTTATATTGCTTTTTCCTGCTTGAATTTTGACGTACTACCTGAAATATGGTAGAATATTAGAAAATCTGTAACTGTTCAGCAGTCTACTGAACAGTTACGAAAGTCTTGAAGAAAGAAGGAACAGAATGCTATGAGAAAAGCCGGAGTATTAATGCCAGTTTCCGCACTTCCGTCCAGAGTAGGTGCCGGAGAACTTGGAGAGTCAGCATTTCACTTTATAGAATTATTAAAGAAGAACCATGTCAAAATATGGCAGATCCTTCCGCTGAACCCGGTAGGATATGGAAATTCACCATACCAGCCATATTCCTCCTGCGCAGGAGATGAATTATATATCAGCCTGGATAAGCTTGCAGAGGATGGGCTTTTGAAAGAAGCACCGGAAGCATTTTTACAGAATGCAAAGAGGGTTGATTATGATGCTGTCCGCCAGTACAGAGAACCGTATCTGAGAGAAGCATTTGCAGCATTTCAGGAGAAGAACGGACAGGAAGAGCCTGCATATAAGGAATTTGTTTCACAGGACTGGGTGTATGAATACGGAGTATTCCGTGCTCTGAAGAAAGCAAACAATGGAGACTGTTGGAATGACTGGGCAGAAGAAGACAGAAACTGGCCGGAGAACAGGCATGAATTACTGGCAGAGACAGAGGCAGAAGCACAGTATCAGATGTTCCTTCAGTATATTTTCTATACACAGTGGATGAATGTGAAGAAAGCTGCAAATGAAGCAGGAATTGAGATCATGGGAGATGTTCCGTTCTATGTAGGTCAGGATTCTGTAGATGTATGGGGCGGAAAAGATAATTTCTTATTGGATACAGATGGACGTCCGATCTTCATCGCAGGAGTACCGCCGGATTATTTCAGCGCAACAGGACAGAGATGGGGAAATCCGATTTATGACTGGGATCATATGAAAGAACAGAATTATCAGTTCTGGGTAAACAGAATTGGTTACAGCAATAAGTTGTTTGACATCATCCGAATCGATCATTTTCGGGCATTTGATACATACTGGAAAATTCCTGCAACATGCCCGACAGCCATTGACGGCGAATGGATCGAAGCGCCGGGATATGAAGTAATTGACACATTAAAGAAAGAGATTCCGGGACTGAATCTGGTGGCAGAGGATCTGGGACTGCTTCGTCCGGAAGTTCTGGTACTGAAAGATCATTACCATCTGAAAGGTATGAAAATCCTTATCTTCTCTGTGGATACAAGTGGGAAATATGCCCGTGATACCTTCCATGATGTGGAAAATATGATCTTTTATACAGGAACTCACGACAATGACACCATTATGCAGTGGTACAATGGCATGAGTACTGCAGCCAGAAGAAAAGTCCGCCGTATGCTGAAGAAAGCAGGCGCATCTTATGGATCCATGAAAGAAAGATTCCTGAAGTATACCCTGCAGAATCAGGCAGAATATGCAATTATCCCGCTTGCAGATATTCTTGGACTTGGAAAAGAAGGCCATATCAATACACCGGGAACCATCGGATCTCCGAACTGGGAGTGGCACTTACCGAATTTCACACAGGCAGAAAAAGAACTGCATAAATTTGGAAAACTGATCATTGAGACAAAGCGTGTATAATAAAAACTATACAAAAAGTTTATAAATGCCAACAAATTTCTTTCTTTGTTCAAGAAAAATTCATTGTTTTCCATATAGGAAAGTGTTAGAATAGATAAGTATTGTGCAGTTACTGAGAACAAAGTGAACAGTAACATTGTGTATAAAGAAAATGTTTATACTGGTAACAGATAATATAAAGAGATAACAGGAGTTAAACCTAATATGAATGTGTTTTCAAAAATATTCGGGAGCCGCAGCCAGCGAGAGGTTAAGCGTATCATGCCTCTGGTTGAGAAAATCGAAAGCCTGCGCCCGGACATGCAGAAATTAAGTGACGAGGAACTTAGAGGAAAAACAAGAGAATTTAAGAAACGTCTTGAAGAGGGAGAGACACTGGATGATCTGCTTCCTGAGGCATTTGCGGTTGTACGTGAAGCCGGCAAGCGTGTTCTTGGAATGGAACATTTCCGTGTACAGCTCATCGGTGGTATCATTCTTCACCAGGGCCGTATCGCAGAGATGAGAACAGGTGAAGGTAAAACACTTGTTGCTACACTTCCGGCATACTTAAATGCTCTGGAGGGTAAAGGTGTTCACATCGTTACAGTCAACGATTACCTGGCTAAACGAGATTCCGAGGAAATGGGACAGATCCACGAATTCCTTGGTCTGACAGTTGGTGTTGTTTTAAATGACATGAAGCAGGACGAACGTCGTGCTGCATATAACTGTGATATTACTTATGTTACCAATAACGAACTTGGTTTCGATTATCTGCGTGACAACATGGTTATCTATAAAGAACAGCTGGTACAGAGAGATTTGCACTACTGTATCATTGATGAGGTCGACTCCATTCTGATCGATGAGGCGCGTACACCTCTGATCATTTCCGGACAGAGTGGAAAGTCTACCAAATTATATGAAGCCTGCGATATCCTTGCTCAGCAGTTAGAGCGTGGTGAAGCCAGCCATGAGATGACCAAAATGGCAGCCATCATGGGTGAGGAAGTTATCGAGACAGGTGATTTCGTTGTAAATGAGAAAGATAAGATCGTAAACCTTACTGAGCAGGGTGTTCATAAGGTAGAGAAATTCTTCCATATCGAGAACCTGGCAGATCCGGAAAACCTGGAGATCCAGCACAATATTACTCTTGCACTTCGTGCCCATAACCTGATGCACAAGGATCAGGATTACGTAGTTAAGGATGATGAGATCCTTATCGTTGATGAGTTTACCGGACGTATTATGCCGGGACGGCGTTATTCAGACGGTCTTCATCAGGCAATCGAAGCAAAAGAGCATGTTAAGATCAAACGTGAGAGCAAGACTCTGGCAACAATCACATTCCAGAACTTCTTTAATAAATATGACAAGAAGGGCGGTATGACCGGTACAGCTATCACAGAGGAGAAAGAGTTCCGTGATATCTATGCAATGGACGTTGTTGAGATTCCGACTAACAAACCGGTAATCCGTGTTGACCATGAAGATGCTGTTTATATGACAAAGAAAGAGAAATTCAACGCAGTTGTTAATGCTGTAGTGGAAGCTCATGCAAAACAGCAGCCAGTACTGGTTGGTACAATTACAATTGAAACTTCTGAACTTATCAGCCGTATGCTGAAGAAGCAGGGAATCAAACATAATGTATTGAATGCTAAGTTCCATGAACTTGAAGCTGAGATTGTAGCACAGGCAGGTCGTGCAGGTGCAGTTACGATCGCTACTAACATGGCAGGTCGTGGTACTGATATCAAGCTGGATGATGTGTCCAGAGAGGCCGGTGGTCTGATGATCATTGGTACAGAGCGTCACGAATCCAGACGTATCGATAATCAGCTCCGTGGACGTTCCGGTCGTCAGGGAGACCCGGGTGAATCCCGTTTCTACATTTCCCTTGAGGATGACCTGATGCGTCTGTTCGGTTCTGAGAGACTGATGAAGATCTTCACATCTCTTGGTGTTGCTGAGAATGAGCAAATCGAACATAAGATGCTTTCCAATGCGATCGAGAAAGCACAGGAGAAGATCGAGTTCAACAACTTCGGTATTCGTAAGAATCTTCTTGACTATGACCAGGTTAACAATGAACAGCGTGAGATCATCTATAAAGAGCGTCGTCAGGTTCTCGATGGTGAGAACATGCGTGAAGCAATCTACAAGATGATTCAGGATACTGTAGATACTTATGTAGATATGTGCTTCTCAGATGATGTAGATTCTGAAGAGTGGGATCTGAATGAATTTAACGGTGTCCTTCTTCCGATCATTCCGGTTAAGCCACTTACACTTGAGAGTGTAAAAGGTAAGAAACGCGATGAGATCAAGCATGAACTAAAAGAAGAAGCAGTGAAACTCTATGAAGCAAAAGAGGCAGAGTTCCCTGAACCGGAACAGCTTCGTGAATTAGAGCGTGTTGTACTTTTGAAATGCATCGACAGCAAGTGGATGGATCACATTGATGATATGGAAATCCTCCGTCAGGGTATCGGACTTGCTGCATACGGACAGAGAGACCCGGTTGTTGAGTACAAGATGAGTGCATTTGATATGTTCAACAGCATGATCACATCTATCCAGGAAGATACACTTCGTATGCTGTACCATGTACATGTAGAGCAGAAGATTGAACGTGAGCAGGTTGCCAAAGTTACCGGAACCAACAAGGATGACAGTTCCGTTAAGAAACCAGTTCAGAGAAAAGAAATCAAAGTATATCCGAACGATCCGTGTCCATGCGGAAGTGGTAAGAAATACAAACAGTGCTGCGGACGTAAGAACAAAGCCTGAGATTGTTTTGGATGATTTTTGAAAAGAGAATAGTGAAAGCAGAACAGAACTGCTGATAAGATAAAAGGGCTCAACTAAGAAGCCCTTTTATCGTGCACGGAAATACGTTAATGCGTTGAATTGACATATTAGTCTGATGCAGTAACTCTGCTTTAAATGATGTAAGGCTTCAGTGGAATTTTATGCCTTATGAAGTACGTTGCCGGGCAGAAAGTGGGCTGTACAATATAGAAGGTGGGATCACTTTATGAACGATGACAATTATAAAACCTAAAAGGGGGAAAAAAGTATGAAAAGAGAGTCGTTTAGCTCACGGCTTGGTTTCATCCTGGTATCAGCAGGATGTGCCATCGGTATTGGAAACGTATGGAAGTTCCCGTATATCTGCGGGGCATATGGAGGTGCAGCTTTTATCCTGATCTACTTATGTTTCCTCGTAATCCTTGGTATTCCGGTTCTGGTATCTGAATTCGCAGTGGGACGTGGAAGCCACACAAGCGTTGCGAAATGCTTCGACAAACTGGCACCTGCAGGAACCTGCTGGAAGCCGCTGAAATCCATTGGTATCATTGGATGTTACATGTTAATGATGTTCTACACAACAGTAGGTGGATGGATGCTTTATTATTGTGTAAAGAGTCTGCGCGGAGATTTCGTTGGGGCAACTCCGGAGATGGTAACACAGTCCTTTTCTGATATGCTTGGAAATGCGCCAACAATGATGCTTTGGATGGTAATTATCTGTATCATCGGTTTTGCAGTCTGCTTCATGGGTCTGCAGAATGGTATCGAAAAGATTTCCAAAGTAATGATGAGCGCACTGCTGATCATTATGGTAATCCTGGCAGTTCACTCTGTTATGATGGATGGAGCAGGAGAGGGAATCCGTTTCTATCTGGTTCCTGATTTTCAGAAGATTAAAGATGCAGGCATTGGAAATGTTGTATTTGCTGCATTAAGCCAGTCATTCTTTACATTATCCATTGGTATCGGTGCGATGCTGATCTTCGGAAGTTATCTAGACAAATCCAGAAGCCTGACAGGTGAGGCAGTAAGTATCACTGTACTGGATACATTTGTAGCTCTGACAGCCGGATTTATCATTATCCCGGCATGTTTCTCCTACGGAATCCAGCCAGATGCAGGCCCGAGTCTTATTTTTATCACTCTGCCGAATATTTTTGCACAGATGAGCGGCGGAGCTTTATGGGGAAGTTTATTCTTCCTGTTCCTGACATTTGCGGCAATTTCTACGATCATTGCTGTATTTGAGAACCTGATCGTATTTAATATGGAACTGTTTAGATGGAACCGTAAGAAGAGCGTTGTTGTATGTGCGATTCTGGTAGTGATCCTGAGCATTCCATGTGTACTTGGATTCAATGTACTTTCCGGATTCCAGCCATTTGGTGACGGAAGCAACATCATGGATCTGGAGGACTTTATTGTTTCCAATAACCTTCTTCCTCTGGGAAGTCTTGGATACCTTCTGTTCTGTACCAGAAAGAATGGATGGGGATGGAATAACTTCATTGCAGAAGCAAATGCCGGTACTGGAATGAAATTCCCGAAATCCCTCAAAGGCTATGTATCCTACGGAATTCCTGCGATCATTATCGTTATTTATCTGAAAGGTTACTATGATAAATTTGCAGGTCTGGGAACTGCAGCATTAGTTGGATGGATGATCGTAGCACTGGTATTGCTGGGATTTGTATTCTACTGTGCAGTGGCAAAAAAGAAAATGAAATAAGCCCGTCCTGAGAAAATTTGAAGAAGATGCTTTTATAAGCATGAATTGAGAAAATAAAAAGATGTGACTATATCTGGATGAAAACGTTCTTTCGGATACGGTCACATCTTTTTTGTTAAATGAAGCAGAATGATTAGATGTCTGGCATGGCAGTAAAAAGGGAAGCCTGTATTGGTTAATGAGGCGATTCTTCGCTTGGAGTAGTTTTGAACTGTTTACGGTACGCCCGGGAAAAGGTGCTATATTCTGCAAAACCGCTTTCCTGTGCTGCTTTTGTTACGGGCATTCCCTCAGAAATCAGGGTACGCGCCATGAGCAAACGTTTATTTACAATATAATTATGAAGGGTATATCCGGTTTCTTCCTTAAACTTCCGCATCAGGTGGTACTTGCTTACATAATATCTGGAAGCAAGAGTTTCGACAGACAGATCTTCTTTCAGATTGTGATTGATATATTGAAGGATACTGGCAATCTGCGAGTCAAAAGTATAGGATTTTTTATCAAAAATATACTGCTTTTCCAGAAAAATACGATTCAGATAAACCATAAACTGGAGAAACAGTGACTGCGTCAGGATATTTTTTCCGTAGCCATCGGATTTTGCAGAATTTTCCAGCTCAAACAGAATATCTTTCATCTTTTCCTGAAGAGCAGAGTTCAGACGTATCAGGTTATAGCTTCTGTCATTTGCCTTCTGGAAACATTTTAACAATTCCTGCCAGGGAATGTCATTCTGGATCCACAGAATGAAACGTTCATACGGAACAGAAGGATCAATCTCCGGGCGGTGAATCGCATGACGGTTCACCAAAAGAATATCCCAGGGCTTTAGATGATAAGATTTTCCCTCTATATGATAAGCCGCCTTTCCGGAAATAAAAATCACAACTTTGTGAAAATCATGATAGTGGTAGGCAAACTCTTTCTTTGTCTGATCCTTAATATGAAAAAGACGAAATTCCTCATTTAAATATCCGGTTTTCTCGGTCTGTTCGAACTGTTCTGAAAATAACATGCTATCCTCCCTGAACGTTAGTATCTGGGATATTATAAAGTGATGTTCACTGACAATATCATGTTACTGTTCACTCCGTGCCCAGTAACACGCTTCGCGATGCACAGAATTTATGCTAATCGCATA